>JABFSP010000380.1 GCA_013140565.1 Ignavibacteria bacterium | reverse complement strand
CTGTCTTTAGCCTGTAAAAATACACACCGTCCCGCAGAGCCGGATTTCGAACAGAGTTACACTCTTCCTCAACTTGCTATTTTACCAGTACCATTCGTTTGGTTACCGAATAACCTGCGGAAGTTAGCTTATAAAAATATACTCCACTTGGATAATTTGCCGCAACCCAGTCAGCATTGTATGTTCCTGCATTCAGATTTTCATTCACCAGTGTTTCAATTTCACGTCCAAGCATATCAAAAACAGTAAGCTTTACCAATCCGGTTTGCGGAATTGCAAACTTGATGTTAGTTGTTGGATTAAAAGGGTTTGGATAATTTTGTGATAAAGAATATGCCTTCGGTATATCATTACTTACAGGTATTAAGCCAATAGGTGTTCCTCCCCCGTTTGTGGTTTTAATTACTCTTCCGTCATCCCTTGTGAAATAACCGGTACTTGCATCTACAAAATGCATTGCAGAAAAATCAAAGTTTTCATAATACGCAAGCTGGAACCAGTTTAAACCGCCGTTGTAGGTTTTAAGAATATGACCTGAGTGCCCGGCAGCAAATCCTGTCGTTGAGTTTATCATCTGTACACATCTGAAATATGTAGGTGGAGAGTGCGGGGAGTTGAGCCAGTTCTCTCCGCCGTTAACTGTTCTCATAATTTTTCCTTCCCCCACAACCATTACAGAACCCGGTGCATAAACATTTATGCTTTGAAAATTGTAGCTGCTGCCGCTTGACTGCTGAACCCAGGTTTCACCATAATCAATTGATTTTGCCAATATTCCGTTTGTGCCGCAGCAATACAAAACAGAAGGATTCCCCGGAAGAAAACTGATAGAATGAAGCGTGCCAATCAGGTTGGTTGAGACCGGGTACCACAGGGCTCCCCCGTTTGATGTTTTGAGAATACTCTCAAAACCACAAATGAAACCTGTTGTTGCATCAATAAATGTTACACCAAAGTATGTTGTTGAGCTTACATCTGTTATGGTCCAGCTTTGACCTGCATTAGTAGTCTTAACAACATCACCCAGTTCACCAACAGCGTAACCTGTATTTTGATTCGGAAAATAAATATCATTGAGGTAACCCTGATGATTTGTGTTTTGAGAAAACCATGAAGCTCCGCCGTTGGTAGTTTTATAAATTACAGCCGGGGGTCCGGCACAATAGCCGTTGGTCCCAGAAGTGAACTTTACGCTCTGCAGAAAAGCTCCGGGGCTTACTTCCTGCATAAACCAACTTTGCGAAAATGTATTAATTGTGAACGAAATCACAAGCAGTAATATTGAAAGTATTTTTTTCATTAAAATATCCTCTTTCTTATTAATTCAACAAACATATCATTTGAATATATGGCCATACAAAGAAAATTTCACTCAATTGTGAGTGATTTTATACCAAAATCCTTATAACTATATTAAAATGAATACGTTAACATTTCACAGAAATTCAAATTATATGGTGAAATTCCTGAAACTGATATGTATATTACGCCCAAATATCAGTTGAAAATATGACAAACAGCATAATAGTTGAAACATTAAGAACATTTCAGCCGGATGAGTTAAGATCATTCAGAAAATTTATCCGCTCACCTTTCTTTAACGAAAGTCCAAAACTCGTTCTGCTTTTTGACTGCCTCAGGAAATATTATCCCGAATTTAGCAGAAAAGTTTTAACAAAGGAAAAAGTGTTCAGAAAACTGCACCCCGGTAAAATATATAGTGACGAGGTTATGAGAAAGTTGATCTCTGACCTTCAGTTCCTTGCAGAAGAATTCTTATCTTACACTGAAATGGAATCAAAATATCAGTTTGAAAAGAAAATATATCTTATGCATGCTCTGCGTTCCAGGAATCTTGATAAGAGATTCCATAAGGAATTCAGTGAGCTTCATAAACAGTATTCACCGATCCGGAACATTGGTGACGATTATTTTTACCGTAATCTTGATCTTACAAAAGTTGAGCTTGGCCATATAATTGGCAGGGGCAAAGCTGGGAAGTATGATATTTATAATGAGCTTAAAAGTAATCTGAATGAACGCTCAAAATACCTGATTTACTACTCTCTTATACATGTGTACAAGTCCGCACAGGACCTTCTGGCACTAAGCCATCGGTATAATTTCAACTTCCATGAAACACTGATCTATAAGTTCCTGCAAAACTTCAGTTCAAAAGAATTTATGGAAGAGCTTTCCGGAGCTGATGCTTCGCTGTATCCTGTTATTGCGATATATTATCTCAATTTCATGATATATTCAGGCGCTGATAAAGATGATTCAAATTATTTCATTCTGAAGGAACTTATCCTGAAGCACATGAAAGCATTTACAGTTTTCGAGAGAAATAACCTCATGGTTTTTCTTGAAAACTGCTGCCTAGAGAAGATCAAAGAAGGTAAAGAACAATTTCGGGCTGAAATTCACGATATATATAACATCATACTTGAAGGCGGTCTGTTTGTGTTTCGGGAAAGTGACTCAATGGATACCGGCAGGTTTATGCGTATTATTAATAATGCGCTCATGCTTAAAAAATATGAATGGGCTGATCAGTTTATCGATAAATACAAATTAACTCTTTCCGGCGAGGTAAGGGATGATGCAGTTGGTTATTCAATGGCAGTCCTGCATTTTGCAAAGTCAGATTTCAGCAAGGCAATAGAATATACCTCAAAAGTTAAATTTACCTCTTTTCACCTCAAATTTCAGACCCAAATAGTACAATTAAAGAGTTATTATGAATTGGGATTCATGGAAGAAATACTTTATCAGCTTGATTCATACCGGCATACACTGCAAAAAGATAAAGTTTCACCGCCTGATGCGAAGGAAAAATTTTTCGGCTTTTTGCTCTTTATGAACAAACTTGTCAAACTGAAACTATCCCTCAAAACGGAGAAACCTGATATTGATGAAGTATTGGAGACGCTTAAAAAAAATATGAAAGTTTACGAAAAACTCTGGATAGAACAAAAGCTTGATGAGCTTAAGAGATAAATTTTTTGGGTAAAATTAAAAGGGAAGTTCTTAGACTTCCCTTCTATAATTTCAAAAATAAACTGAATGCTTATTTTACCAATATTCCAGCAGGCAGGATTTCTTTTAAAATGACTTTGTCATTTCAAAATCAACATCTTCTTTGTTTCTGTAAATCCTTCGGTTTCTATCATGTAAAAATACACACCACTTGGATAATTTGAGGCATTCCAGTCAGCGTTATATGTTCCGGCATTCAGGTTTTCATTTACAAGTGTTTCAACTTCTCTGCCCAGCATATCGAATACAGTGAGTTTTACAAATCCGGCTTTAGAGATTGCAAACTTAATGTTTGTTGTTGGATTGAATGGATTGGGAAAATTTTGTGATAGCGAATAGTTATCCGGTATTTCACTGCTTAAATGGTTAATGCCGACAGTTAAAGGTTCTTCGGAGACAAAGAACATGGTATCAGATAAAGCAGTAAAAGTTTTGTTGTTCCTGTAAACAAGCGAAACGGATCTGTAATGCCGGCTGGATGGTGAATTAAAAAATGCATTTGTGAACCAAGTTTCACCGCCATTGGTGGTAAAACGAACGGTACCATTATCTCCAACTACCACACCGCTATCCGGCGATGCGAAATAAACGCTTCTCAAATTGTTTGTAGTCCCGCTGGTTTTCTGCTGCCATGTTGCTCCAATATCAGTTGATTTATAAATTCTTCCGCCGCTGCCTACTGCAACAAAAATATCTGTGGGATAGTATATGCTCTTTTTGCTTAATGAATTAAAATTAAAAGTTGTATCGGGAATACTGACATTATCCCAGTTTAAACCTCCATTCATTGTGCGCAGAATTGTACCTTTTTCTCCAACAACCACTACCCTTTGGTTATTACTAATTGAAATTGTTACAGCTCTTAAATTTCGGGTCGTACCGCTTGGACGCGATACCAGGCTGCCTGTAATGATTTCATTTGCATACAGAATTGTACCGTTATCACCAACTGCGTATAAATAATAAGAATGATCAACTCCATACAAATTTGCACCTGTTACCGGAGTTTTAAGGGTCCAGTTTAAACCGGAATTTCCTGATACCAATACAGTTCCGTTGTTGCCGCAAATCGCCGCTTCATCCTGGTACGGATTATTAGATGTCCTGATATCATTCAGTCTCTGGGTTGTACCGCTTGGTATCTGATTGAATACGAAATTATTCGTTCCCTGAGTACGAAGTATAGTTCCATTATCACCGACGCTTATGTTGTAAAATATTACTGCTGCTGAGTTACCAAAATAATCGTATTGAGCACCTGCTGTGTTATATATAGCAAAAGAAACACTGTCAAAAAATCCAGTTGAGCAGCCTCTAAATGACATTGATGCCAAGCAAATGATAACTAATGAAGTAAAAATTAATGATTTTTTCATAGATGTTTAATTTTATGATATGTTTATTATAGAAAAATCTTTTTTGTTGCGTTTGAAATTAATCTTATCGTAAAATATATATTCTTATTTAATAACTGCTGATATATCCAACAACTATGCATACACCATTTATAAATATCACATCCTGATATAATTCATCGCTGCTTGTTCTGACAATGCTCCATGTTTGACCCTGGTCATTTGATTTTAAAATTGTGAAGTCTCCAACTGCCCAGTATACTGATGGTGTTAAATACACGCTGTAAATTATATTATTAGTTCCTGAAGTTACGGGGGTCCACTTTATGCCGCCATCTGTTGACCTGAAAATGGTCCCATCTTCACCGGCAGTAATGCCGACTGAATCAACAAATTGAACCGTTGTAAGACTGCCTCCTTTGGTGTTTTGATTATATTCCCAGCTTACTCCAAGATCAGTAGTTCTGAAAATATCTCCGCCGCCGCCGCATGCAACCAAAGAAGAGGAATCTGACGGATTTACAAAGGCCATATCTTCTATAACTGCATTAAAGGGATGCAAAGGTGAATTTCTGAACCAGCTGTTACCGCCATTTGTTGTAACAAAAGCGCTATCCTCACCTTCGGCAACAACAATTCCGGTATTTCTTCGGGATAAAATAACTGTCATAGAATTGCCAAATCCCGTATAAATATCAATCCAGGACTCGCCATAGTCAGTTGTTAATATAGTCATACTTTGCCAGCCAATTGCAAAACCGGTTCCAAGAGTTGATCCTTTGCTGATGTCTCTGATATAATTATAAGAATGATAAACATTAGTAAAATTATTTGCTCCGTCAATTGTCTTATAAATATTAGTTGATTTATCACTTACCTTATATCCGACAATGCAAAATTTATCCGAGATACCTTCAAACGAAATTACTTTGGTAAGGCTTGTCACTCCGCTTACTGATCTTTTAACCCAGTTAGCTCCTTCATCGACTGAAGTTAAAACAAAAG
>JABFSP010000331.1 GCA_013140565.1 Ignavibacteria bacterium | reverse complement strand
TGTTCGTGTTATCTGATTTAACATCCTGTTTAGAGCAGGAAAATAGTATTGATACCGAAAAATACAAAATTAATATCATAGTATATTTTTGTTTTGTTTTCAATTTGGCTTTTTAAATCAGTTTACCTTGATTTCCAGAAGTCTTTTATAAAACCAAGTGTCTTTCGAATCTTTCAATAACCGTTCCAGCTCTTCATATTTATTTTTCGAATATTTTATTCTCAGGTTCAAAAGAGCCATATACTTTTTCAGAAAATCCTGCACTTCTATTCTCTGAAACTCCGGGACTGAATCATTATTGCTGACAAAGTGCCTGAACGAATCAACCAGCGAAATTGCGCTTTCCGTGTACCCCAATGCATAATAGCACTTAAGGTATTCGAATTTCAGATCTTTCATAAATATGAACTGAGTCTGGTCCAGCTTCGAAAAATATTCAAGAGCCTTCTCAAAATGGCCCTTTACAAATTCAATTTTACCGTAAAAGAAATTTTCAAGGTTTTTAACATGTTTTTGGGGGAGTGTATGTACGTATTTTTTAAGAAATTCCTCCGCCCAATCAGTCTCCGATATATCCAGCGCGGTATTAAACATGTTCCTGAAGCTGTGCAGGTCAACAGTACCTGTAGCAGGATTTGAAAGTACGTTATTATTCAGCACATCTTTGTAAATTTCAAATAACAGTCTTTGATATTGGGGCTTATCAGGCTTGCCTCCGGCAAGCTCAACGCACATTCCCGCAAGGCCTTTGTACAATTCATGCAGCTCAGCTTTATGGAAAAAATCTTTCTGTTTATTCAGCTGTTCCTTCAGCTCGGTTATTGTTCTTTTAGTATATACACCTTTAACCTGGTGGATGAACATAGTATATATTTTTATCTTCGGGTCACTGCCCTCCCCGGCAAAGGCATCAAAATCAAAAGTATTCATAAAATTATTAATGGTATCCTTTTTGCCCGGCTTAACAAATGATCTTTCATTTACATGTATCGATTGCATGTTGCTTATCAAAGTATATAGAAATGAATTGATCATATATGTGCTGCTTTGGATTATCATCGCGGTCACCTTACTCTGCATCCCGTTTTCGTAATAGCTGTCTATCTTAATTTCCAGCAGTTCATGCAAAAGTCTGTTTTCCACATCAGATGAAAATGAATTATTTCTAATATAGGTTTCTGCTTCATCATAATATTTTTCAAATTGTTTCTCCAGCCCCCGTTTGCTGAATTCCCTTAATTTTAAAATATACTCATAATATGGATATTCTCTTAAAGATCTCTGCAGCAAATATTCTTCTGCTGCCTTTGTCATATCAGAAATAAGCTTCCTGAAAAGCGCGATATTGAATGCCCTGCCTTTATAGATCTGGGCAAAGACTTTTTCGCCTGTGAATTTCGACGGTTCAAAATCCGGATAGAATTTCCTCAGGGCAAGGTAGAGAGGCTTTAAGTTCCTCCCGGATGAAAAAAATGGAGAATCTATAAACTTTTCAAACTCTTTGAACTCTTCTTTAGAGTAGGTTTTTAAGATGGCAGTCAGTTTAATTTCTCTCATAACTTTTTTGCTTCTGTTTTAGTGTCCCATTCTTCCCGTAAAAAAGCCAGAAAACTTATAAAAATCAAGCAATTTTACAATAACTTAAACCTTTTTGTTGTCATTTATTATTGAATTTCTCTTTTATGCGGCAGGCATAAGTAACTATCTTCGCAACAGGTGCACAAATAAGTGCACAAACTATTTCCAGGGAAAAATTATTATGAGGACAGGCAAGATCACCAATTTAACTGTTTCTAAGGGGTACAGACTTAAACCATCAACGCATAATATGATCAAAAAAATACAGCTTCATTTAAACAGCACACAGGATAAAGTTATAAGAGCAGCAATGAAGGTGTATTCAGTACATATAAAAAAGTAATATTAAATATAAATTAAAGAGGAGCAGCCAAATGTATAACACTATAAAATTATTTACCGGCAGGATATTTACCGGCTGGATATTTACCCGCAGGATATTTACAAACTGTTTTATAATTGTGCTTATGCTTGTTGCTGTTAACGCAGCACAGCTTCAGGCGCAAAATGACAGCCTGCACAAAAGTTACAGCGATACTGTTAATTACACAAAAATGCGTGATAGCCTTATGAAGGTTTATTCCCAGCAGTCAAAAGACTATGAGAAAATGATGAACAAACAGGAAACCAAACAGCGCGGACTTGGCAGCAGCTTCTTTGGGTTGAATCTTGATGTTATTTTTGGTGTGGGTATATCAAACACCCAGTTTGATGTAAACGGGGATACTGCAGGTTTAAGCAATGCAAATTCAAAAACGGGACCAATGGTTGGGGTTAATGTAAATTTTAATCTTTTAGGTATTGCGCTCGGAACAGGGTTTAATTATTCATCAAAAGGATTTTCTACCGGCGGCTCCGGGCAGGAAAGCGCGAATTACATTAACATTCCGCTGATGTTCGCGTTCAACTTTGATGTTGGAAAAAAAGTGCAGGTCGATCTTGCTGCGGGTCCCTATGTTGGTATTCTGCTCTCACAGGAAAAGAACCAGTACTACCAGCTAAGTAACATTGATCTTGGCATTGTAGCAACAGTACAGGGAAATTATTTCTTCAATCGCTTTTGGGGAGCTCTTTTAGGTGTAAAGTATGAGCATGGCGGACTGAATAATATGATCGAGAATAGCTCTGCAGGCAGTTATGTAAGTTCCGTTAAAGCCAGGAACTGGTTTATTTATTCGGGCATTAAATTTGTTCTGTAAAATTAAATTAGAAATTAAGAGAAACGAACATGAAAACAATAATTACATCAATTATAATAATTTTGTCTGTCAGTAATTCCTATTCACAACTGACATTAACGAACCAATATAATCCCGTACCGGGGGATATTGATTCATACGCTATCTGCGATACAGCAAATATATCACAGGGTCCGGCAGGAGCAAATCAGGTGTGGAGTTTTTTGAACTTAACAAAGATAGATACCAGCGATATTCACTTTGTTACATCATCTTCAACGCCGTATTCAGGTCAATTCGCATCATCAAACATTGCATCTTCTAATGATAGTTCATCTTACACTTATTTCACAACCTCGGCGGCAAACATTCTGTTCAACGGCAGTGGCGGGCCGGGACTTGTTGTATCATATACTAACCCTCAATTATACATGCAGTACCCGTTTTCATTCAACACAAGTTTTACCGATAACTTTGGGTGTAATTACATTTCAAACGGTACGCCGACAGTAAGAACAGGGTCAACTACAGTAACCGGGGATGCCTGGGGTACGATAAATCTTCCGGTTGGTTCTTTTGCAAACGCGCTGAGAGTAAAATACAATATTACTACTAAAGATTCTTCAAATCCGGGTACACCTGTTGTAACCATTACCACAAATACATCATATGTATGGTTTGTTCCCGGGAAAAAATATCCGGTGTTTGAAATAGTATATTCAACATTAACGTTTAACGGCATTTTGTTTGCAAGCTCGAAAACCATCAATTATAACCCCCGCAGTGCGCCGATAGGCATACAACAAATTTCCAGTGATGTTCCGCAGGATTTCAGTCTCGGGCAAAATTATCCGAATCCGTTTAACCCTTCAACAAAGATTAAATTCGAAATTCCCGCTGGGTCCATTAGCCGAACGGACATGGTATCGTTAATTATTTACGATATTCTGGGAAAACAAATTAAAACACTTGTTGATCAGCAGCTCTCGCCCGGTACTTATGAAGTTGATTTCGAAGGAAGCGGGCTAGCAAGCGGAACTTATTATTATAGATTAACCGCAGGGGGTCTTACTGAAACAAAGAAGCTAACGCTTGTTAAATAGTAAACTAAAGAATATTAAAATGAAATTCATAATAATTTTTACACTAACCATATTTTCCTGTACTATCAATATTGTGTCGCAATGGCAGCCTGATATTAGATTAACAACCAATTCCGCGTATTCATCCACATACTATAATAACGCCTGGTCAGTGGGGGCATCAGGTAACTTTGTACATGTTGTATGGACTGATCTGAGGGATGGCAACAATGAAATCTATTACAAAAGGTCAACCGATGGCGGAACAAGCTGGGGTACCGATACAAGGCTTACCGTAAACACTTCTTCCTCGTGGAACACATCACTTACTGTATCAGGCTCAAACTTACATGTAATATGGATAGATAACCGCGATGGCAACTGGGAAATATATTATAAGCGCTCTTCTGATAACGGTACATCATGGGGTACTGATACAAGACTCACCGATAACTCCTTCTTTTCGGAATTCCCTTCAGTATCGTCTTCAGGTTTGGTGGTTCATGTTGTGTGGACAGATAACCGTGAAGGTAATTATGAAATATATTATAAACGTTCTACCGATGGCGGTATAAACTGGGATAAAGATTCAAGGCTGACAAATAATGCTTCTTTTTCTTTAACACCTTCGGTAAACGTTTCAGGTTCGGTTTTAAATGTAGTATGGCGGGATAACCGCGACGGTAACTACGAGATATATTATAAACGATCAACTGATAACGGTGCCACCTGGAGTGCCGATACAAGGCTCACGAATAACCCATTTGACTCCGGTGATCCTTCAGTTTCAGCCTCAGGTTCGCTGATATATGTTACCTGGATGGATATCAGGGACGGGAACTGGAAAATTTTCGGCAAAAGCTCTACTGACGGAGGATTAACATGGGGAGCTGATACTCCGGTAACAGCTAATCCGTCTGACCCGGGCTTTCCTACTATATGGATATCAGCTTTAGCTGTGCATATTGTGTGGCAGGATTATCGTGACGGTAATTCTGAGATCTATTATAAGCGCTCAACTGATGCGGGTTTATCGTGGGGAATAGATACCAGACTGACAAATAACCCGTCTGTATCTGAAATACCATCAATTGCAGTAAACGGTACCGCTCTTCATATCATCTGGACAGATGAACGCGATGGTAACCGCGAGATATATTACAAACGCGACCCGGCCGGCAACCCTTCCGGTTTAATAACTCTTGGCACTGAAATACCGAAAGAGTTTTCATTATCACAAAATTATCCAAACCCGTTCAATCCATCAACAAAAATAAAATTCCAAATTCCCGCATCGTCCACTCGCCGAACAGACATAGTATTGTTAACTATCTATGATAACCTTGGCAGAGAAGTTGCTGTACTTGTTAATCAGCAGCTCGCCCCCGGAACATATGAAATAGATTTTGAAGCCGCAAATTTTGCTGGCGGTGTTTATTACTATAAACTCTCAACCGGTAATTATTCACAAACAAAAAAAATGGTACTTGTAAAATGATAAACACAATATATAGTATAGGAACTAAAAGAAAAAACTTTACTTTTATTGCGTGGCTTGGTATTTCAGTAATATTTATTTTCCAA
>JABFSP010000284.1 GCA_013140565.1 Ignavibacteria bacterium | reverse complement strand
ACTTACTTCTATCCCTGCCCTGAGCGAAAGTATCTTTGAATGCGCCGATAACTGCCATAATTGAAATGGCAATTAAAAGATACTTAATGTAATTGGTTTTATTTTTTAACAATAATATACTCTAAGTTTTAAAACCGTAATTATTGCTTCATAGTCATTTTTAGTTTGCAATTACGTAATTTTAGGTTTTGAACTCAATTAATGCAAGACCAAAATTTTACAATGATAAATTTTGTCATTTTATTAAAATATTTATGTTACCTTGCATATTTTTCATAAAAATGCTATTTTTATGGATTAATTAAAAAAGCATCGTAATTGTGTGAGAAAAGGAGCTAAGACTTCGAATCAGACCACGAATTTGACATTTCGGAACATTGGGATAACCTCTCTGCCAGTCACAATGGCAATGGCCACGGCAACGGCAAGCTAAGCGGAAAAGTGCTGGTGCTGAACCAGAACTATGAAGCTATGAGCATTTGTAATGTACAAAGAGCTGTTGTGCTGCTTTTCCTTGGCAAGGCTGAGCTCATTTCATCGAAAGATTCCAGGAAGGTTTATTCAATCAGGACCGCATTGCCGTTTCCGACAATTGTAAGGCTTAGAGTGTATATAAAAGTTCCTTATAAAAAAATTGTTCTTTCAAGAAAAAATATATTAAGACGGGATAATCACAAATGCACATACTGCCAGCGGGCTGACCTGCAGTTAACAATTGATCACATTGTGCCTAAATCAAAAGGCGGCGATGATACCTGGGAAAACCTTGTTACTGCATGTGTGAAGTGCAACAATAAAAAAGGCGACCGTTCACCCGAAGAAGCAAGAATGCCTCTGCTTAAAAAACCATCGAGGCCATCTCACATAACTTTCATGAAACATTTTGTCGGCAGGGTAGATGATGACTGGAAACCTTATTTATATATGAATTAAATTTACAGGCAGCATAAACAACAGTACAGGTATTTTGCATATATTTCCAATGTCATCCCGCAGAGCGGGATTTCGCATTGCTCAAAATGCCAAAACCCAAATGTCAAAATTAAAATTTTATAAATAAAATCATAACATAACTTAATGCTGGAATACAAAATTTACATAAACGGTGAATTCAGGGATGCATCCGATAAAGGCACCATGGATTCAGTTAATCCCTATGATAAAAGCGTTTTCGCTAAGCTTGCCAAATCAACAGTTGAAGATACCAAAATTGCCATTAAAGCCGCTCGGAATGCTTTCGATAGTGGTGTATGGTCAGGTAAAACAAATGAAGAGCGCAGTGCAATTTTAAAACAAATTGCGGATAAGATAAAAGAAAATTCCGTGATGCTGCAGGAGCTTGAAATTCAGGAATCAGGCTCAACATACAAGAAATCTAAAGATGATATGTTCTTAACATATCGCGCAGCAAGTACTTTTGCAAAACTTGCGCTTACCGATCTTAATGAAACACTCGATATTTCAAAAGAAGGCGTAAGCAAAAATTTATTGGTGCGTGAACCTGTTGGAGTTGTTTCGGCTATCATTCCTTGGAACTTCCCGCTGCAGATGGCAATGTGGAAGATCGGTCCCGCACTTGCCGCAGGCTGTACTATTGTGCTTAAGCCTGCCCCCGAAACATCAGTAAGCGCGCTTGAGCTTGCGAAAATTATTGATTCAACAGATCTGCCCAAAGGTGTTGTGAATATTATCACGGGTGATGCTGAAGTGGGCGAAGAGATGGTTACAAATCCTATGGTTGACAAGGTTGCTTTTACAGGTTCTACCGAAATTGGCAGGAAAGTAATGTCACTTGCATCGGCAACAATGAAGAGCGTTACACTGGAGCTTGGCGGAAAATCAGCAAGCATAATTTTAGATGATGCAGATCTTGATCTGGCAATTGACGGTTCAGCTTACGCGGGATATTTCCATAACGGGCAGTGTTGTGTGGCTGGTTCAAGATTAATTTTAACCAATAAGAATTACGATGAAGTTGTTGAGAGATTAAAAACCAAGCTTGCCAAAATGAAAATAGGAAATCCTATGGATAAGGATACCGATATTGGTCCGATGGTAAGCGAAAAACAGCAGAAACGGGTATTAGATTATATTGCAATAGGAAAAAAAGAGGGCGCGAAGCTCGTCTATGGCGGGGGAGTGCCAAAAGGATTTGAACAGGGCTGTTATGTTGAGCCAACTTTATTTGCTGATGTAAATAATGATATGAGAATTGCGCAGGAAGAAATTTTCGGTCCCGTGCTTGCCGTAATAAAAGCAGGTGATGAAAATGACGCAATACGTATCGCTAATGCTTCTAGTTTCGGACTTGCAGGCGGCGTATGGTCACGTGATAATGACCGTGCTTTAAATGTTGCGAAGCAGCTCAGAGCGGGAACCATATGGATCAATGAGTGGCATATACTGAACGATAAAGCGCCATTCGGCGGTTACAAGCAAAGCGGAGTTGGCAGAGAGCTTGGCATTGAAGGCTTGAAAGCTTACACAGAAGTTAAACACATTCACATTGATGAAGTGCTTGACCGCAAGAAGAAGTTCTGGTATAATGTCACTGTGCCTCAGGATTGATATTGAAGTAAAAAATCATCCCGCCAAAGCCCCCAGGGGGTAAACAGGGAATGCGAAAATGTCTCTGACATTTTCTTGAAGGCAAAAAAATTTAGTTTTAAGGCGGCCCAAAGGGGTCGCCTTTTTTATGCTTAATGCCGGGTTCCGGGGTTGTCATTCCTTTATTTATTGAATAAAACCCAATTTTTGAGTAAGTTTGTTAATAAATATGTACCCAAATATTAAATAAAACTTGTCTTTAAAACAAACAAATTGAAAGACGTACTCGAAAATACTCTGTTACAAACTTCGTCAGATATACGGATTAATACTCCTATAGACTTTAATATAGTTAAACAGAAGATCGAAGAATCAAAACTGCCATCAGTTGGCAAAGCATCAATCAGAGAAGTTAGGTCCCTTATAAACTCAATAGAAAAAGCAAGCGGCAAAAAATTCATCAGGATGGAAATGGGCGTTCCCGGACTTCCTGCTTCGGAAATTGGTGTAAACGCTGAAATTGAAGCATTAAAAAAGGGCGTAGCCAATGCATATCCTGAAATTGAAGGAATCACAGAATTAAAACGTGAAATATCAAGATTCATTAAGCTGTTTCTTGATGTTGACGTACAGGAAAAATCATGCATACCCTGCACAGGCTCAACCAGCGGAAGCTTTGTTACTTTCTTAACGCTTGCCCGTGCTGATAAAAACAAGGATACAGTACTGTTCTTAGATCCCGGTTTTCCCGTGCACAAAATGCAGACAAAAGTGCTTGGAATAAATCAGACGAATATTGATGTTTATAAATTCCGCGGAGAAAAACTGCGTGAAGTACTTGAAGAAAAATTAAAAGCCGGCAATATTTCATGCCTCCTGTATTCAAATCCCAACAATCCTTCATGGATATGTTTCACAGATAAAGAGCTAAGAATAATCGGCGAGCTTTGCACAAAGTATGATGTTATCCCGATTGAGGATCTTGCATATTTTAACATGGACTTCCGCAAGGATTACTCCAAACCCGGCAAAGATCCGCATCAGCCATCAGTAGCAAAGTATTGTGATAATTACATGATACTGGTCTCCGGCTCAAAGATATTTTCATATGCCGGTCAGAGAATTGGCTGTATAATTATTTCTGATAAACTATTCAACAGGGAGTACCCTGACCTGTTAAGGTTTTTCAGCAGTGCTACCTTTGGGCATACAATGATATACGGCGCAGCTTACGCTGTAAGCGCGGGTGTTACACACTCCACCCAGTACGCATTCGCCGCTCTATTGAAAGCTGTTAATGACGGTGAACTTGATTTTGTAAAAGAAGTTAAGATATACGGTGAGCGCGCGAAGAAAATGAAAAAGATGTTCCTCAATAGCGGCTTCAGGATAGTTTATGACCATGATGACGGCGAGCCGATCGCTGATGGTTTTTATTTCACTGTTGCGTATGACGGGTATTCAGGCGAAGATTTAATTGAGCAATTGCTGTATTACGGCATCAGCGCTATATCGCTCAGCAATACAGGCAGTCTGCGTAAAGAGGGCATTAGGGCTTGCGTATCGCTGGTTCATGATTCACAGTTACCCGAGCTTGAAGAAAGATTAAAACTGTTTCACGAAAATCATAAGCAGTAGATATACTTAATAATTTTCATAGCTGAATAAAAAGCAAATTACGTAATATTAAAATTTTAAATTTATAACCAGGTGAACAATATTCTATCTATTCTGATCTTTGCGCCAATTATTTTAGGTATCCCGATCTTATTTTTTGGAAAGAACGAAAAGCTTATCAAAATTTACTCGCTCGTAATTTCTTCCGGTGTTTTCGGGCTTTCTTTATACCTGTTTTCAATATTTAATGCGGCTAATCCTGATTACCAGTTCATTGAACGCTTTCAGTGGGTGAAGGATTTTAATATATTCTACCAGTTAGGTGTTGATGGTATATCAATACTGATGGTAATGCTGACCGCGTTTATATTCCCGGTTACAATTCTTGGCGTGTGGAACTCCGTGACAACAAGAGTAAAAGAATTTTATTTCCTTTTGCTTCTGCTCATGGGCGCTTTGTTCGGCGTGTTCCTTTCACTTGATCTTATCCTGTTTTATATGTTCTGGGAGCTAATACTTATCCCGATGTATTTCATCATCGGTTTCTGGGGCGGAAAGAACAAATACTACGCGAATTTAAAATTCTTTTTATATACTATGTTCGGCAGCTTGCTGATGCTTGTTGCCATAATTTGGATATCACAATACTTAACGCCTCAGTTAGGTAAGTTTACCACAGATTATCTTGCTCTTAAAACCGTATCACCATATATTCCTGAAGCAATCCAGGTATGGCTGTTTGTTTTCTTTGCCATCAGTTTTGTTATCAAGGTGCCAATGTTCCCATTCCATACATGGCTGCCCGACGCGCACACTGAAGCGCCGACTGCGGGTAGTATTATCCTTGCAGCTGTGCTGCTTAAAATGGGTACTTATGGTATTCTAAGATTCTCAATGGAAATGTTCCCCTTAATTTTTATGAAATACGCATGGCTTCTTGCATTGCTTGGTGTAATTGGCATCATATACGGCGCACTTGTTTGCATAGCGCAGAAGGATATCAAAAAGCTTGTCGCGTATTCTTCTGTTAGTCACATGGGTTTTATTTTGCTTGGTATTGCCGCTATGACTGTTGAATCAATTCAGGGCGGTATAATACAGATGGTCAACCACGGCTTATCCACCGGCGCGCTGTTTATGTTTGTCGGATTTTTGTACGACAGACGCCATACACGTGAGATAGCGGATTACGGCGGCATTCTGAAAACTATGCCTATATACGGCTCATTATTCCTTGTAATAGTACTATCATCAATTGGTTTA
>JABFSP010000341.1 GCA_013140565.1 Ignavibacteria bacterium | reverse complement strand
CTTTTTTAAACTGGTGTGAAGCTGATATAAAGTTTGTAATTATACTCTTCTTCTTTTAGGCGGTCTGCAGCCGTTGTGCGGTATCGGGGTAATATCTTTTATGCTTAATATTTCAAGTCCTGATGTCTGCAGTGATCTTATCGCTGCTTCGCGTCCGGAACCCGGTCCTTTAATGAATACATCAACTTTTCTTAAACCTGCATCCAGAGCTGTTTTCGCAGCGCTTTCTGCAGCGACCTGTGCCGCAAATGGTGTATTCTTTTTTGAACCCTTAAATCCCATTTTACCAGATGAAGCCCATGCAATAGTATTTCCGGTAACATCTGTCAATGTAACAATTACATTATTAAATGTCGCTTTAATGTGAGCTACACCGGTGGATTCAACGGTTGCTTTCTTTTTTACTTTTTTTACCTGCTGTGTCATTATAAATTAATTAACTTTCTTTACTGAGTTTTTAAACCTATGCAGCAATTTTATTTCTTGGAAGCCGCTTTTTTCTTGCCTGCAACGGTCTTTCTCTTGCCTTTTCTGGTTCTTGCGTTGGTCTTGGTTCTCTGACCGCGTACAGGTAAACCTCTCCTATGACGCTTGCCCCTGTTGGAACCAATATCCATAAGCCTTTTAATATTAGCCTGTACTTCGGATTTTAATGCGCCTTCCACTTTAATTTCCGAAGTAATTATATTACGTATCTGGTTAACTTCATCATCAGTCAATTCAGCTACTTTTTTATCGTGGCTGATACCGGTCCTGTTCAGTATATCTTCAGATGTTGTTCTGCCGATACCGAAAATTGAAGTTAAACCTATTACTACTCTTTTGTTTTTTGGAAGATCAATTCCTGCTATTCTTGCCAATTAAAATTACTCCTGATAAATTTATTATCCCTGTCTTTGTTTATGTTTCGGGTTTTTACAAATTACTCTGATAACACCTTTTCTCTTGATGATCTTGCAGTGTTCGCACATTTTCTTAACAGAACTTCTTACTTTCATTTTAGTTACCTCTTTTTCAGCTTTTATTAAAATGCCTGTAAAATATATAAAACTTAGATGCTATAAAATATTTGAAACTTTAAAAATTTATTTATACCTGTATGTGATCCTGCCTCTTGTGAGGTCATATGGTGAGAGTTCAACAGAAACTTTATCACCTTCGAGTATCTTTATGAAATTCATTCTCATTTTGCCTGATATATGAGCAATGATCTCATGCCCGTTTTCAAGTTTTACCTTAAATGCAGCATTGGGCAGAGTATCAGTAATGATTCCATCAACTTTGATTGTTCCCTGCTTTGACATTAATTAACTTTAATTCTCCTTAGTTAAAATTTCAGGCTGCCCCTTGGTAATTAAGACTGAATGTTCAAAATGCGCGCTTGGTTTTCCGTCTGCAGTTACATATGTCCATTTATCACCGAGTACTTTCACTTTATACGTTCCATAATTAACCATCGGTTCAATCGCTACTGTCATGCCTTCTTTAAACTTCGTTCTGTAGCCGCTATTGTAATAATTTGGTATCGGCGGTTCCTCATGCAGCTCTTTGCCGATTCCGTGCCCAACAAGATCCCTTACTACTGAAAAGCCTGCAGCTTCAACGTGCTGCTGTATTGCAAGTGAAACATCGTTGATATAATTCCCGTCTGTTGCATTCTCAAGTCCAAGGTAAAGACTTTCTTCTGCTATTTTCAGCAGTTTTCTTTTGGCAGAACTGATATCACCAATAGCATATGTTTTCGCTCCATCACCATAATAACCGTTCTTCTTAACACCAACATCAATACTCACAATATCACCATCAACCAGCTTTCTGCTGCCGGGAATGCCGTGAACTACTTCTTCATTTATTGATATACAGGAACTTGCCGGAAATATATTTTTGTGAACTTTGTAACCCTTAAAAGCCGGAATACCATCCTTGGATTTAATATAATCTTCAACAATTTTGTCAATTTCCAAAGTTGTTATTCCCGGTTTCAGGAATTTTTCTGTATAAGAAAGAACACCCGCTACAATTGAATTGCTTTCCCTGATGGCATCTATTTCGCCTGGGGTTTTAATCAACAATTTGTGATCCTATCCTCTTCTGCCCTTTATCTTACCGCTCTTCATAAAGCCGTCATAGTGCCTCATAACCAAATGAGATTCTATCTGCTGAAGAGTATCAAGCGCAACGCCAACTACAATAAGTAAGCTGGTACCTCCAAAGAACTGGGCTAAGCCCTGTGTAACACCTGCCTGGGCAATGAAAGCGGGCATAATAGCAATTATCGCTAAAAATATTGATCCCGGCAGCGTGATCTTTGTTAAAATGTTATCAATAAAATCAGACGTAGCCTTACCAGGTCTTACACCCGGCACAAATCCGCCCTGCTTCTTCATATTATCAGAAACATCTTTAGGGTTGAACGCAATAGCAGTGTAAAAATAAGTGAAGAATACTATGAGCGTACCATAAAGAAATGCATATACTAAACTTGTATGGTCAAAATATTTTGAAAGATCCTGCATAAACTGGCTATCGGGGAAAAATGTCAATACGGTGTTTGGCACAAACATTATTGACTGAGCGAAAATAATAGGCATAACACCTGCCTGGTTCACTCTAAGCGGAATGTATTGTGTAACTCCGCCGTATATTTTTCTTCCTACTACCCGTTTTGCATATTGTACGGGAATCCTCCTCATTGCCTGCGTAACCATTACGACCCCGGCAATTATGAATACGAGACCCGCTATAATAATCAATTCTACAATTATACTTCTTGCACCTGAAGCAACAACCTGATACTCATCCAAGAATGCATAAGGCAGCCTATCAATGATACCAACGAAAATGATAAGTGAAATACCGTTACCGATTCCGCGTTCTGTTATCTGCTCACCAAGCCACATCATAAAAATTGTACCCGCTGTCATAAGCACGATACATGATATAGCGAATAAAACCGGTGATACATCAGGAGATACAATACTTACACCGGCAACGTTCCTGCTCTTTAACTGAACACTTACGCCCCATGCCTGCATTAATGCTACAGGTACGGTACCATATCTGGTAAGCTGGTTAATTTTCTTTCTTCCGGCTTCTCCTTCTTTCTGGAGTTTCTGGAAGTAAGGAACTACTGCTCCTAAGAGCTGAATGATAATGGATGCGCTGATGTACGGCATAATTCCTAATGCGAATAAAGCCGCATTACTGAATGCGCCGCCTACAAAAAGGTCATAAAGACCAAAGAGAGTGTTATCAGCCTGATTTTTCGTCGCCTCAGCAAGTAACCCGGTATCAATACCCGGAAGTGTTATGTGAGCGCCTATTCTAACGACAATAAGGAGTAATACCGTAAATATTATCCTCTGCCTTAGTTCCTGAATCTTGAATATATTTCTGAAGCTATCTACCAAACTGCTCATAAAGTGATTGCCTTGCCCCCGCTTTTTTCAATCTTATCGAGCGCAGTTTTGCTGAACTTATGAGCGCTTATTTCAAGTTTCTGTTTAAAGTCACCCTCACCTAAAATCTTAAGCGGCATCTTTCCGTTGGAAATTATCCCCAATTTGTATAGTGTTTCAGGATTTAAATTCTGGTCGCTTACTTTACCTTTATCAAAATAGGTCTGAAGCTTGCCAAGATTTAAAACTTGAAATTCTATTCTGCCGGGATTAGTAAACCCGAACTTCGGGAGTCTTCTTTGAATTGGCATCTGACCGCCTTCAAACCAGGCTCTTACACCACTGCCTGATCTTGATCCCTGTCCATTCATACCCCTTGTTGAAGTTTTACCATGACCTGAACCCGGGCCTCTTCCGATCCTTTTTCTCTTTTTCTTTGAACCTTCTGCGTATTTTAGATTGCTTAAAACGTCCATTATCTTTTCCTAAAGTCTTACAATAAAGACCCCTCGTATTTCTACGAGGGGTCTAAGTTAATATAAAAATATTTGCTTACTTAGCGAAGTTATATGAAGCTGAAATTACACCGAATAAATCAGTGTTCTGACCTGAAACAAAGTTAGGACCCTGTTTAAGCCATCTTTCGCTTACTGTAGCATCTATGCTGAATCTGCCGAAATGAAAACCGGCACCTAAGTTAATTGTTGAAGCATCAGAATTAGTGAATAAGCCTGTTGCAGTCTGTGTAGCGTTCAATACTTCATTATCAATAGTAACTATTGATTTTGTGAATCCGAGTCTGCCTGTAATCCAGTCTGTAATTCTTGTCTCTAAAGCCATGTGGAAGCTTGGAGCAACGAAATTAGTGGATTTATTTTCGAATGCTGTATCGGATGTCTTGGTTGTATTGTATGAAGCCATAACACCACCAGCGATCTGAATATCATCCATTATAGGCCAGTTCAAACCAACACCGCCGTTAATACTCATTAAGCTAACATCATTACCTGTTGAAACAACAGTTGTTCCGCCGCTTGTTGTAGTATTTTTGGGTGTGAAGCTGAATGTACTGAAACCTAATACAGGAACGATAGCAACTTTGCTGCCTTTGGATGGGTAAATCCAGCCTCTGAAGCTAGCACCAAATTCAATACCGCCATCATTTTCGGATACTGAAGAGAATCCGGTGAATGATGAGTCATTTTTATAACCATTCATTCTGAATTTAAAGTTACCTTCAATCCATCCTTTTTTGATCATATAAATGAAACCGAGATTAGCACCCAGTGACCTGGATGAGTTCTTTACAAGCATATTGCCATTTGTATCTGTTCTTTCAAAACTACCCATTGTTACATAGGGAGCTAAAGAAACATGGAAATTCTTGTTAAGAGAAGTTCCAATCATTCCGTAGAAAGGTACAATTGGTCTGTTGTTTGCATTACCTGACATAAGGTCCCATGAATCTAACCTTCTGTTGATAATCATACCAAGATTCCATTTTTTACCTACACCAAATGTAACACCTGCTGAACCATTGAAATCATCGCTTTCGCCAAACTGATTCAGGTCTGCAAATGCATAGTTTCTGTAATAATTGTTCCAAGCCGGGTTGTTCAACATGTCAACATGTGCATCCAATATGAATGGTGAACCGCCTAAAGCTGTGTATCTACCAGTTCCGCTTGGAATAGACTGCGAGTAAGTACTCACGCCTAAAACAAACAGTAACATAACTGCTAGAAAATGTTTTAACATTATTTTTTTTCCTCCTATAATGTTTATTAATGTTGTTTATTTCACTCAATCTGTACTCTAATCACGATGACGTCTTTCATGAGAATTTCCGTCTTGAGTGTATAATCTTTAGTTTGTAACTTTTACCAAATGTTTAACCTTATTGATCATACCCCTTATCTGAGGCGTATCATTATGCTCTCTCATCTTTGAAATCTTACCAAGACCCAATGATTCAATTACCCTTTTCTGGTTCATGGGTCTATCAATGGTGCTTGCTATTTGCGTTACTTTTATCTT
>JABFSP010000170.1 GCA_013140565.1 Ignavibacteria bacterium | reverse complement strand
ATCATATACAGCCAGCTTTACAAAATTATCCGAAGGAAGATCGAACCTGAGAAAGTTACGGGATTGAACGGGTTTGGATAATTATTATAAAGTTTGTATTCAACCGGGATCTCAGACCCGATTTGTGTTATGCCAGTTGGGGCTGAAGACCCTGACCCTGTGTTGAAAACCCAAACTTCTGACCAGGCTCCCGTACCCAGAAAGGATCTTGCTCTTGCACGCCAGTAATATTTTGTGTTTGGCTGCAAAACCGGGTTACGATCTGAGTAAGGAACTAGATATTGCGATGTGCTTAAGTTGGACCTGTTCACCACAGTTGATGTAAAGTCTGAAGTTGTTGAAACCTGAACATCATAATTTACAAATGAACCCTGTATACTGCTCCAGTCAAGTGTTAAAGAAAGCGGAAGATTGGCGGAATAATTTGGTGGTGAGATTAATTGAGGAATACCGATGGTTGGTAAATATAGTTGAAATTGATATTTAACTGTAAAATAGTCATTACCTGTTCCACTTCCGTTACTTGAACCTGTCACATAAGCATTACCAAAATCGTCAACAGCCAGAGATCGGGGAATATCAGTACTATTCCCCGGTCCACTATATCTTTGAACCCATTTTTGGGCACCAGTTGAATCATATTTAATTGTTGCATAATCTTCATCATTCCCCCAGCTATTGCCTGTTACATAAACATTTCCCAAACGGTCAACTTTGACAGAATATGCATAATCCTCTTTTTTCCCGGGACCGTCATATCTTTGCATCCATTTTTGATTACCTGTTGAATCATATTTAATTGTAGTATAGTCATACTCATAAATAGGACCGGTATTTTTTTCACTATATCCTGTAACATAGATATTACCCGAGCCATCAATTGCGATGGAAGTCGCATAGTCAAACCCGGTACTTGTACCGTTGTATCTTTGTATCCATTTCTGAACACCTGCTGAATTGTATTTTATTGTTATATAATCATCAAAAGTACTATTCCCTCCCCAGCTGCGTCCTGTAACATATACATTACCTGAATTATCAGCGGCAATTGAATTCCCGGCATCATCATCGTTACCGGGTCCGTTATATCTTTGAACCCATTGCTGAACTCCTGAAGAATTATACATTATTGTCGCACAATCTTCCATTGTTCCAATACCTGTGCTTCGTCCTGTTACAAATACATTCCCGGAGCTATTCACAGCAATTGATGGTAAGTTATCTGAACTTCTTCCCAAACCATCATACCTCTGAACCCAAAGTACTGTTCCTGCAGAATTATATTTTATAGTAACAAAATCCTTACCAGTTGTAATTCCATAACTGTACCCGGTTATGTAGACATTACCAAAACCATCAAGAACCATAGAGGTAACACCGTCGCCGCTATTTCCTGTACCATTATACCACTTTACCCATTGCTGCACTCCCGCAGTATTGTATTTTATTGTGATATAATCCCCTAATGTACCGTTTCCAGTACTAGAGCCCGACACGTAAACATTTCGTTCACCGTCAATAGCAATTGATGAAGCAATATCATCACTGTTACCGGGTCCGTTATAGCTTTGAACCCATTGTTGAACACCTGTTGAATTGTATTTTATTGTTATAATATCTTGAGATGTTCCGCCTCCAAAACTTATTCCTGTTACATAAACGCTTCCCTGGTCATCAACAGCTATGGATCTTGCTAGGTCCTCGCCATTTCCAGTACCATCATACCTCTGAACCCATTGCTGGGTTACCTGCGAATTTAATGGAATAGAACTAAAAAGCATAAGAACAACTATTAATACTAAATATGATTTCTTAAATTTATACAAAGTATTTATATTTTTCATTTATGTATGTTATTTAGTGACCGGGTGAAATACTCACCCGGTTTAATTATACCATTAGTTTTTAATCAGCCTGTCACAGGAGGATTTTAAAAACAGCTTCATTATTTTACCAAAACCATTTTTTTAACATCACTAAAACTTTCTGTTTCAAGTTTATAAAAATATGTTCCGCTTGATAGCCCTGAGCCATCAAGATCGACCTTAAAGCTGCCCGCGCTCATTTTTTCATTAACCAGTATCATAACTTCTTTGCCCAATACATCATAAACCGTAAATTTAACGTTAGATTCTTTAGGAATTGAAAAAAATATAGAAGTAACAGGGTTAAACGGATTTGGAAAGTTCTGCTGAAGACAGAACCTTTCGGGTATATTTCCTGAAACAGGCTGTACACCGGTTATCGAATTATTTATTCTAAGACCCCACCCTAAAAGCTTTGCAGCTACTGTTCCATTGTGCTGTATAGTCAATATCCAGCTTCCCTGTGAATTACTTCCACCAAAATTACTAAATGCCTGGTTAGGCGAAACCAGATATGACCAGGGAGCAAAGAATGAACTTTGCGCCGGACTGCCATCCTTGAAGAAAGTAAGGATGCTGTTCCCTAAGCCGCCGTTTCCGTTAACCAGAATTCTTTCCTGCCCGTTAGGCGCTTTAAGTTTCACTATAATTCCACCCATACGTGTACCCTGAAGTGAAAGAAATACCTCAAGGTTTGTCAAAGCATTACTACCCGGGATATATATGGTATCATACACAGTTGTACCGGTATTAATATTTTTGTCCGGCAGTCTTAATGCAAATCCACCGGGGAATGGATTTACCGGGGATTCATTCCTGTTAATAGTTGTAGAATGCGCACTGAATACGTCAGAGATCGGTCCGGTTGTGTTTTCATTACTGTACCCGCTGAATGTACACCATGGTGTAAAAACTGAATTGGTTTTAAAAGAACCGTTGAGTGCAGGGTTGCCAATAACGTTGTTCAGGTTACCTTCAAAATCCCATGCAGCAACCAGTGTACCGGCCAGATTTTGCGACCTTGCTGAATTGAACATATTGGCATAAACAGAAGCAGCGGACAGTTCATTGTTCCAAATCCTGAGCTCATCCATGTAACCTGCGAAGTAATTTGTAACATCCCATTGCAAACCTCCGATGCGCAAATCATCATTATTCACGGGCATTACAGTTACCATAGTATTTTGTCCGGTATATTTTCCATCGATATAGAATTTACAGGTATAAGTACCGCCTGAAAGGCTCCATGTAACGGCTATGTGTACCCACCTGCTGTTAGGAACAACTCCGCCCGGTACGGAATTATTTCCGATTTGCAGTCTTAAAGAACCTGATGACTCGATATAAAGCCTGAATGTCGTATTTGCCAATGTTGAACCTTTGGATATAAGTGTTCTGCCAGTTGCTGAAGGGACATAGTTTACCCAAAGATCTATTGAACCGCTGTTGGTTAAATTCAATGCAGCATTATTGGGCACTTTTATATAATCGTATTGCCTCCCTGGAAAATACATAACCAGGTTATAAGGAATAGGCTGAGCAGGAACATTTGTAAATACCGGCGCTGCACCTCCCCTGCATATTCCAACTTTGTTATTAATATCTTCATAAATCAGGTTACCGCCTATATTAAACGTCCACGAAGCAACCAGTCCGTTATAGTACAATCCGTAAATCAAAGCAGAATCGGCGTTAGCATTTGGGGCATCACCAATGCCGGTGAATCTGCGCTGCGCTATTGTATTTCCGTTATATGACTGGTTCCACAGCCTTACTTCATCCACATAACCGTTGAGGTAGGAAAACGGAGATAATTTGCTGCCTCCTATAGTTAACGAATCAGTATTGCTACCGGTTGTGCCGGGCTCAATTACTAAAGCAGTCTGGATACCATCAATATAAAATGATGCAGTCATATTAGGCGAACTATTGGTCCATGCAACAGCAACATGTACCCATCTTCCGGTGGGCACATTTCCACCCTGCAGAAAAGTTGTATTATTGACCCTTAAAGTCAATTGATTAATGACATTTATAGCCAGTCCGAATCCCAAACCTTTTTGTAAAATGTATGAGCCGTTTGGATTATATGAATTTAAATATACCCACGCTTCCACGGTTCCGTTTAATCCGGGATGAAGATTATTACTATGAGGCACAGCAACGTATCGTCCTTCCCCGGAAAGGTTACCAAGCACCCCGTTATTTGAAAGCGAACCGTAGCTATCAGTTTCCGCCGGCTGCGCTTTAAGATCTGCTACGTAGCATAGCAGGAAAAATACTGAAACCATAAAACAGAAATAAATTTTAAAACTTTTCATTTTGCTCTCCTTATTAGAAAAATATTATTCAGCAATAAATTCCTTTAGTGCTGATGAATAGTTTTAATGCAAAAATAACGCGGATGTTTCATACAATTCAAAATAACTTTTACGGTTTGTGAACATTTTAGAAAGGGCGAAATTTTGCAGTTTATGCGGATTATAACAAATTTTTGCCTATTTTTGTGGTGTAAATATATTTAAAAGTGAAGAGTTCTGATAAAGAAATAATAATTCAAAGCAAGTCTTTGGATATACTTGCGAGTTTTAACAGGAAAGAATTTCAACAATTCGGAAAATTCCTTGATTCAGGCATGGTATCCAACAGAAACCTGAGGAAACTGTTTAATTTTCTGAGCAAGTATTACCCTTTATTTTCAAACAAAAACCTGACCAAATTAAAACTTCACAAAGCAGTTTACGGAGACTCAACTTCATACAATGAACTTAACACAAGGAAATTATTAAGCGATATTTACAAAGAAGCCGAAAAATATCTTGTAATGCTTCATTTAAAAACCAACAAGATTGCATATGATAAAATTCTTATGGAAGAATTTGACATGCGCAGGCTTGACAGCCTGTTTCATTCAAAATACGAAGAGCTGAACAGGTTTATGGATGCAGAGAATGCATATCCGTACAGGTTTATAGAAAAACATATTGTAGAATGGTTTTATGTTTCATTTCATCTGGAGCGTGGTTTGCAGCAAAAGATAGCACCGAATGTTTATAAAAGGGCTGAGTATATAATATTTTATTTCCTTTCAGATCTGTTTATAACACTTCAGGATATGAATGTAAATAAAGATAAATACAATTATTCAAAAGATATAAACCTGGCGGAAGAACTTGTTTCAAGTCTGGATACAAATAAGATATTCAGTTTCATTGAAGAACATTTTCCTGAAAACATTGTACTTAAATTGTTTTACGGCTCTTACCTTGCTTTAAAACACTTTGATGATGAAAAATATTATTTCGAACTTAAATCACTTGCAAAAAAACATTTTGATGGTTTACATGAATCCGGTAAAAGAGGCGTAACGGCTTTTTTGATAAATTACTGCCAAAGCAAAATAACCGGAGTAAAAGACAATAAATTTGAAACGGAGCTGAATGAACATTACAGAACATACATAGATAATGTATTATACAAGATATCGGGTGAAAATTACCTTAGAGTTGACCTGTTTCTGAGCATTCTGAATAACTACTTTAATACGGGCAAGCTCAACGAGGCAGCGGA
>JABFSP010000294.1 GCA_013140565.1 Ignavibacteria bacterium | reverse complement strand
TTATCTTCAGCTGATTTAACTCCCTCATCACGCTTGCTGAATCCGCCTGTGGAGCTGTCATACTCGCCCCAGTTGGAAAAATCCTTTTTCCATATATTCTTTTGCTTTTTCAGATTTGAGAAATCCGCGCTTATCGTGATTGTAACTTTCCTGCGGGAAACCTGCTCATTACCTGTTACAACCAATGCTTCATCGGTAACTGATCTTATCACACACTCAATCATACCATCGGCACGGGTTTTTTCGGCATACTCAAGTGTGTTATCATTGATGAATTTATTCTTAAGCAGTGTTGTAACTTCTTCACCCAGATTTGGCAGACCGAAGCCGCTTTCATCGCGGATATTGGGTATGTAAATAGATTTAATCCCTTCCGGGGGCGAAGCCCCTTTGAAGCTGTAGCTACATGATGCCGATATTATGGCAAACACGGCAAACATCATCAAAAGCAATATTTTCTTAATTCCAGCCGTCATTAATTGAACTTCCCGTTCTTTAAGCCGTATTGTTTGAACTTTCTGTATAATGTCCTGTTACTTATCTTAAGCTTATCAGCTATCCTGTTAATATTACCGTTATACTTATTGTAATAATAGGTCAATAGTTCCTGTTCAAATTCGTCAAATGTAATATTATCTATTTTATCATCGCTTACATAAAAACCATTCTCAGGCATTGCCGCTGATTTCGCATCTTCCATGTGAGTAAGCTGATGTTTGATATCCATAATATCCTTCTTCAGCTCAAACAAAGCGCCAAACAACAATTGCCTTTCATCCTGTTTGTTATAACCGTTCACAGTTGCAGGCATAAGTTCATTTTTTGGAATACTTAGCTGACGCATAACGTCATCTAGTTCAATTATCTTATCGGAATTAAGCGTAATAAGGCTTTCAGTGAAATTCTTTAGCTGCCTTACATTGCCAGGCCAGTTATAATTGGTAATGAATTCAATTGCCTGCGGTGTTATTCCGTTAAACTGAATAGTATTGCGCTTAGTGAACTCAGTTACAAACTTATCAAACAATAATTTAATATCGCCTTTTCTTTCCCTTAACGGTGGAATTACAATATTAATTGATCTCAGCCTGTAATAAAGGTCTTCACGGAACGAATTATTATTAATAAGCTGTTCCAGATTCTTATTTGTCGCGGCAATTATCCTTACATCAACTTTTTCTGTCTTGTTGCCGCCAACCTTCATGTACTCGCCGTTTTCAATAACTCTAAGGAACTTGACCTGTGTCTGAAGCGGCAGTTCGCCTATTTCATCAAGGAAAATCGTTCCGCCGTTTGCGGCTTCAAAATATCCTTTGCGGTTTTCAGAAGCCCCTGTAAATGAACCTTTTACGTGGCCGAACAATTCACTTTCAATTATACCTTCCGGAATTGCACCGCAATTGACCGTTATGAAAGGTTTATCGCTCCGGTTACTGAGCTTATAGATCTCATTGGCAACAACTTCCTTGCCTGAGCCGCTTTCACCGGTAATAAGCACTGTAACATCTGTAGGGGCGACCTGTTTAATGATCTCCCTGAGCTCTACTATAGGAATTGAATCCCCAAGCAATTCGCTATGATGTATTTCGTTATTCAATTTATTGAATTGATGCTCCTGTTACTCTTTATTATTTTTAAGGGATACTAAAAAAATTCAATTTACCGTAACTGCTTCACCAAATAATGTAGCTGAATTTGCCCTGTTAATTTTCACCATCAGTTTATCACCGGGCTTTGCATCGTTTAATGGAATAATAACAGTTTTATTACCGTCAGTCCTGCCAAACAACATCTTATCTGATTTTTTGCTCACGCCTTCTATTATGACTTCATACTCTTTACCAACAGTCTCGCGATTCTTTTCTTCAGATATATCCCTTTGAAGTTCTACTATTTCCACCAGTCTGCGCGTCTTTATCTCTTCATCAACATCATCTTCCATCTTCCACGCTTTTGTCTTTTCACGGGGCGAATATTTGAACATATACGCCCCGTCATATCGTACTTCTTTCATCACTTCAAGCGTCATTTTATGGTCCTCTTCAGTCTCTGTGCAGAAACCTGTGATAATATCCGTCGAAAGCGATACATCAGGTATCAGCTTTTTGATGTTATCCATTATTTTCATGTAATGATCAATGGTATAACTTCTCTGCATCAGCTCAAGCACCCGGTCACTGCCTGACTGAACCGGAAGGTGAATGTAATTGCATAAATTATCGTACTTGGCAATTGTTTCAATGAGCTTTAATGAAAGATCCTGCGGGTGTGAAGTGGTAAAGCGTAATCTAATATCAGGCACAGCTTTAGCGCAAGACTCCAGCAGATCAGCGAAGTCATATTTTTCGCTTACATATGAATTAACATTCTGCCCAAGCAGAGTCACATCCTTAAATCCTTCATCACGCAGTTGTTTCACTTCACGGATAACACCCTCAAGCGGTCTGCTTCTTTCCCTGCCGCGGGTATATGGCACAACACAGAAGCTGCAAAACTTATCGCAGCCGCGCATTATAGAAAGCCATGCGCTTAAACCTTCTTTGCGTATTGGCAGAATGTCATCGTAAGTTTCAACACGTGAAAGCTTTACAGCAATACCTTTTTCGCCTGTATCAATTAAATTATCTATTAGTGAAGGTAGTTTCCTGTATTCATCAGGTCCAAGGACAAGATCAACAACTCCTTTTTTGGTCACAAGGTCACGTTTCAGTCTTTCAGCCATACAGCCAATAATTCCTACAATCAGCTTTGGATTCTTTTTCTTGTACTTTTTAATTTCCGTGAGCCTTTGCAGTACGCGGGCTTCAGCCATTTCGCGGATGCTGCATGTGTTGATAAGTATTATTGCGGAGTCATCAATATTATCTGTAATATCATAACCGTTTTTACCCATGATACCGTTTACAATTTCGGTATCAGCAAAATTCATCTGACAGCCGTAAGTTTCAACATACAGCTTTCTTGAGATATCCGTAACGGGATATGAGTCTCCGGTCAGACTTTCAATGGGTATATATTTTTCGAGTTCCAATTTTTCCAACTAATTCCGCTCTTTATTATCTTTGCTATTTAATTCCATAGATTTTCAGGTCACGTGCCCTTATAAACCTGTATTCATTTTCGCCGCATACCTGCGGGCTCAGGTAAAGTCTGAGCTCAAGCCATGTTGTATCAACCGGCGCGCTTAATTCAAAACTGTGAAGCATATTTACTTCTTCGTTGTTTTTTGTATAAAGAATCTGGTTTGTTACCGCTGCATTATAACTTACAAATGATATCCTTGCGCGATCGCTGGATGTCAGGCTTTCAAATTCAACTCTAAGTTTACTGTATGCGCCAAAATAAAACGTATCATTCAAAAAACGGAAACGAGTGTAGTCATAACACCCTGTCACCACAACACTATCTACAAGCCCGGATTCTTCATACAACAGAGTTTCATTAGAACCGGTATCAACCGGATTATCATTTCCGCATGAAGCAATAAAAATACCCATGCCGATCAACATTACAGCATAAAAAACTATTTTCAGATCTTTAAACAATTATATTTTCACTTTTTCTTTTGAAAGCAGGTGTTCTTTTATCACTTCCGATACACCTTTAGCGTCAAGCTTAAGATCGCGGAACAGTTCATCAGGTGTGCCATGTTCAACAAATTTATCCGGCAAGCCATGTACCAGAATATCAACACCGGTAATTTTATGCTGGTTCATAAATTCGAGTATGGCCGAACCGAATCCGCCGGTTATAACATTATCTTCCAATGTGATAACTTTTTTATGCCTGCTGAAAACATCCTTCAGCAATTCGCCGTCAAGCGGCTTTACAAATCTTGCATTAACAACTTCAATATCAATATTTTCTTTTGCAAGCTCGGCGCGTGCCTTCATGCCAACATCAACCATGTCACCAATCGCAATGATAGCGGCATCACTGCCAGTTTCAATTATTTCACCTTTACCGATCGGTATCTGCGAGAACGGCTTAATTTCTACGCCAAGCGCGTTACCACGCGGGTATCTCAAAGCAATTGGACCTTTTCTGTACAGTGTAGCCGTGTATAACATATCGCGCAATTCCTGCTCATCCTTTGGAGCCATTAATACAACTCCCTGAATCGATCTGAAAAAGCTGAGATCAAGCGCGCCGTGATGGGTTGGACCGTCCGCTCCAACTATGCCTGCTCTATCCATTACAAATATCACAGGTAATTTCTGAATGGCGCAATCGTGTATTATCTGGTCAAATGCTCTTTGTATGAATGATGAATAAATCGCGCAAACCGGGGTGAATCCTTCAGTTGCCATGCCTGCTGCAAAAGTTACCGCATGCTGTTCAGCAATACCAACATCAAAGTAACGCTCAGGCATTGCCTTCTGCAATATATCAAGTCCTGTGCCGTCAGGCATTGCGGCGGTAATACCTACAACTTTTTCATTTTCTTTGCATATTTCGACAAGAGCATCACCGAATATCTTTGTATATGCGGGTGACCCGCCGGATTTTTTAATTGCAAGCCCTGTATCTTTATCCCACGGTGTTGAAGCGTGGAATTTTTGGTAATGATTCTTAGCTGGCTTGTAGCCATGCCCTTTTTCTGTTACAACATGTACAAGCAGTGGACCCGAAAAGTCTTTTATCTCTTCAAATATCTTTACTACATTTACAATATTGTGTCCGTTTATCGGACCGAAATATCTGAAGCCAAGAGCTTCGAAAAGCATACCCGGAGTAACAACACCCTTCAATCCGCCTTCAACCTTAGCGGCAAAGTTACGCAGGCGGTCACCAATCTTTGGATCAAGCTTTCCGGTTGCATCCCAAACGTAATTCCTGAACTTATTATACGAAGGATTTGAAAGAAATTCATTAAAATAATTATGCAAGCTCCATACATTCGGCGCAATTGACATTTTATTATCATTCAGCACAACAATAATATCTTTCTTCAAAAGACCTATATTATTCATTGCTTCATATGCCATACCGCCGGTCATTGAGCCATCGCCAATTATACCAACAACTTTATTTTTCTTCTTCAGGAAGTCACGGGCTGTAGCAACACCCAATGCAGCGCTGAGCGAAGTACTTGCGTGGCCTGCTCCGAATACATCGTATTCGCTTTCAGAGCGTTTCAAAAATCCGCTGATCCCGCCATACTGCCTTATTGTTTTAAGCTGGTTTTTTCTGCCTGTTAAAATTTTATGTATGTAACCCTGGTGGCCAACATCCCAAATTAACTTATCATCGGGTGTATTAAAAACGTAATGAAGGGCTACAGTAAGCTCAGTAACGCCAAGTGATGCGCCTAAGTGTCCGCCTATTTTAGATATTGTATCAACCAAAAACTCCCTTATTTCATCAACCAAAACTTTAAGCTCGGTTAAATTAAGCTTTTTTAAGTCATCGGGAGTGTTTATGGAACTTAGATACTTATATTC
>JABFSP010000131.1 GCA_013140565.1 Ignavibacteria bacterium | reverse complement strand
CCGTAATATTCGCTATTCCGCCAATATTCAGTAACGCGCGGTTTTTGCTTTTGTGGGTGAAAAGAATATGATCTAGGTACGGGACCAAAGGAGCGCCATCGCCATCCACTGCGCAATCAGCAATCCTGAAATCACCCACGGTTGTTATGCCCGATAAATTTGCAATTATTGCCGGATCACCAATTTGCAGCGTTGATTTTAACCTGAATCCAAGGTAGTTATCCTTTTCAGGTAAGTGGTGAATTGTCTGCCCATGCGAGCCGATAAGATCAACAGAAGATGGCTGCAATTTATTCCTTCTCAACAGCTTTAACACCGCATCAGAAAACAATGCGCCTATAATAACATTAAGCCTTGAAACTTCCTCAATCCTTGCTGTCTTTTTATCGGAATTTTTGAAAATGGCGAGCCTGACTTGCTGCGGAATTGTAAGTTCTGTGAAATCGATAACCTTAATCTTTGTGTTTAAACCATTACCTGTTATTTGCAGTAAAACGGCATCAATTGCATCAACAGAAGTACCGGAGAGCAGTCCAATAACAGTCCTTTTATTCTTCTTAAGTAAATTAATCAGTCTTTTGTTCATAATACTGCAAATTTATTCATAAAATGAAGAATAAACTACACAAATATAGTTTGATGTTTCACTTCTCAATTCAGATATTTATGACAAAAAAGAGTGCATTGAACGAAAATCTAAATAAAGCTATATTTGCTGATAACTAATTTATATATATGGAATTTAAGGTAAATAAAATTGACGCGGTAAAACAGGAAGTCGAGTTTGAACTATCATACGCTGATTTGGCTCCGCATTTTGAAAAGGCATTCCAAAAATATCAAAAAAAGGCTGAAATCCCCGGTTTTCGCAAGGGAAAAGCCCCGGTTTCGATGATAAAACGCATGTATGGCGATATGATCGAACAGGCATCTCTTGAAGATGTAGCCAATGATGTTTACAAGAATTATCTGGATGAAAATAATGTTCAGCCTCTTGGCGAAGCCCAGATGCTTGATATGGATTATGAAGCCAAACAAATATTCAAATTCAAGATAAAATACGAGGTTAAACCTGATTTTGAACTGGCTGATTATAAAGGCGTTGAAGTCAACAGAACAATGCATAATATTGACGAAAAGATGATAGATGACGAAGTAAAATATCTTCAGTCAAAACACGTCACATATGAAGAAGCCCCGAAAGCCGATGGCGATGAATTTACAATTACAATGGATGTACAGAAGCTGGATGATGCAGGAATTGAAATTATCGGTCAGGGTGATAAGGATGTAAGGTTTTACCTCAACGATCCGCAGATAAACAAAGAATTCAAAGAACAGCTTGAAGAAGTTACAGTCGGCGAAGAAAGAATACTTAACCTTCCGGCACAGGAAGAAGGCAAAACCGAAAAATATAAAGTACTTTGCAAAAAGGTTGAAAAAGTAGTATTTCCTGAGTTAAACGAAGATTTCTTTAAGAATATCTACAAGGATGAAGAAATTAAGACCGTTGATGAGTTCAGGGAAAAAGTAAAAAGAGACCTTGAGGGTATTTACAAAAATATAGCTGACCAGGAAATAAGGAACAATATTGTCAATGAATTGATTAAGTTAAATGATATCACTGTTCCCGATGCGCTGGTTGAGAACATACTTAATTCATACGTAGAAGATGTAAAGAACCAGAACCCGAAACGCCAGCTTCCCAAGGAATTTGACGAAGAAGAATTCAGAAAACAAAAACGCGTTGATGCTATTCTGCAGGTAAAATGGTACCTCATAAGGGATAAGATTATTGAAGCTGAAAAGATGGAAGTTACAGATAAGGATATTGAGCCGGTAATTGAAGCTGACGCGAAAAAATATAACCTGCCTGTTGATAAGATAAAGAGCGTATATGAAAGCAATCCCGATGTAAAATACAGGGTGCTTGATGATAAGCTTATGAACTTCCTGATAGAAAATGCAAAGATAAAAGATGTTGAAAAACACGACCATTCACATGATGACCATGATCATGACCACGAAGGCGAAGAAACGAAGAAAGAAGCAAAGCCAAAGAAACCGAAAAAAAAGAAAGCTGAATAAGTTATATAGTTTTTAAATAAAGTTTAGAATTTCAATAATTCAATAATTAGAAGGAAATAAATGAATTATCAGAAAATAATATCCGGCAATAAGCTGGAAATTGAAAAAGGCCTCAATGTTACAAATCAGTTGGTCCCAATGGTTGTTGAGCAGACAGCCAGGGGTGAAAGAGGCATGGATATTTACTCAAGGCTTCTCAGGGAAAGGATAATTTTCCTCGGGTTCCCGGTTGATGACCACACAGCAAGTCTTGTGATTGCCCAGTTATTATTCCTCGAATCAGAAGATGCTGATAAAGATGTAATGATATATATTAACTCTCCCGGCGGCAGTGTAAGCGCGGGATTAGCGATCTACGATACCATGCAGTACATAAAACCTAATGTTGCTACAATCTGCACAGGAATGGCAGCTTCAATGGGCGCAGTGCTTCTTGCAGGCGGTACAAGCGGAAAGAGGACCTCTCTACCCCACTCAAAAATTATGATCCACCAGCCGTTAGGCGGCACACAGGGTCAGGCAACTGATATCGAGATATACACAAAGGAAATGATAAAAACACGCGACGCGTTGTACAATATTCTTTCCAGGCATACAGGCAAGGATTTTGAGACCATTAAACGTGATTGCGACCGTGATAACTTCATGACAGCTGAAGAAGCAAAGGAATACGGATTGATAGATAATATTCTCGAAAAAAGGATTATAGATAAGAAATAATCATTCACTATTTGATTAAACAAAAAAGGATACTTTATTAAAGTATCCTTTTTTTATGTCCGGTATTTACTTAATTCTGATCTTATTTCTGCTGGATTGTTTCCTTATCGTCAGCTTCGCTTTCAGATTTATTTCTGGTTGAATCCTTTTTCGTTGCCCTGCTTATCCTGTTACCTGTTTCATCTTCATTGCTTAAATTATCTTCAACTTTATCATTAGCTTTCTGCTCCTGGTTCACATTGGGGCTTTCTTCATCTATGAAAATATTCTTCTTTTCATCTGAAACTTTTTTCTTGGGCTCAGATGTCTCTTTTTTCATTTCACTCTTGGTTTCCGTTTTAAAAAGACCTTTTGATTCTTTCTTCATTATAACATCATCACTTTTTCTTTCACCTTTAACATCTACTCCTTTATCTTTATCCATATCAACCGAGCGCTGCATTTCAATTTTCTGTTCTTCGCTTACCCTGTCCGGTTTTAATTCCGGTGTATTGGTTATTCTACTTGGATCCGGTTTTGCGAAGTAATCTGTTGATGTTTCTGTCGGTGCGGGCGCGTATTCACCGCTTCTGGTATCTACGGGGTCTACTGCGCTGTATTCCTTCGGGTAATTACTGCTTATATCTTCGCCATCTTTCTTAACGTAGATTATAAGATCACCCTGGTTAGTGGAAGATACAAACTGCTGTGTGTTTGATGTATCACTTTTGTTGAGTTTGGAATAGTATCCAAAATACACAACAACTGCAACAAGCAGAACAACTGTCAAGCCTAATGCAGGAACAAACGAAGGTCTGAATAGACTTTCAAGCCAGCTTTTCTTTGCAGGCTGATGTTTTATAACAGGCTGCGTTACCGTATGTGATAATTTCACAGACGGCGACTCGGCTTCCCTGATCCTGCGCATAAGACGGTCTTCAAAATCATGCTTTGCTTTAACACGCGGCAATGTTCTGAGCTGGTCTCTTAATGCTTTATATTTTTCGTCTTCCTGTAACATTTTTTCCTCCTTTATTAGGAGATGGTCGATTCCTTTTTTATTCTTCTTTATAAATATCTTTCAGGAGCTCCTGCAGCTTCTCTCTGCCCCTGTTGATCCTTGATTTCACAGTTCCCATAGGCAATCCTGTCATATCCACAATTTCTTCATATGAAAAATCTTCTATATCCCTTAACACAACAAGCTCCCTGTAATTTTCGTTTATCTTATCAAGCGCTTTCTGAATATGCGCGCTTAAAAACTTTGAGTTCGCGTCCACTTCGGGTCCGCCGTACGCTTCATCAGGCAGATCAAAATCCTTGTTCTCGTCATCATATACGTCGCTGATTGAAAATGTCTTATATTTCTGTGCCTTAACAATCTTCGTTTTTGCCAGGTTAATTGCGATCGTGTATATCCAGGTAGAAAATTTCGCAATTTCCTTGTACAGATGTTTTGAGGTATAGACTTTAACAAACGTATCCTGAACAATATCATCACAGTCATCGTAATTGCCCACATAGCGGTAGATATAGTTCGTAAGCCTGTCTTTATACCGGGCAACTATTTCATTGTAGGCTCCTGTATCACCTTCCTGAAAATTGAAGATAAGCTCTTCATCAGTCAGTCTCTTTGTATTTATTCCTTCTTTCGAAGGCGCCATCTGTACCCTATTAATTTAACGAAAAAATTGGTTTTTTGTTCCGGTTATTCAAAAATTAAGCATTTATAAGCTCATCCACAAGCGAAGTCATTAATATTTTCGCATCCAACATGCTGGTTTTGAGTTTCTTATCAGTTTCCACTATTTTTTCAAAACTTCGCTCCAATGAATTGATATTCATCAATTTATGGTAATTTTTAGCGAATTTTACCCTATCACCCCACATTTTGTACTTTTGGTATAACAGGCGGGTATCCATTGAATCCAACCCCTGAGACTTAAAAGAAAGCATATCCATGTAATAATTGCTTATTAATGATAGTAAATATACTTCATTTAAAGCTTTTGTGTTAAGCAAATTATTAAGGATAGTAAAAGCCCTGTTTTGATCCTTTTTAACTATAGAGATCATAAGTTCTTCTGGTGAGTAATCTCTATCATACCCGATAAACTGAAGAATGATCTCTTTGGTTAGTACCTGCTCTTTATCTTCAAAATCATAATTACTTACCTTTTCAATTTCTGAGCTCAGCAGGTCAAATGATGATGGTATTGAAGTAATGAACAGGTCAAGCGCATCGGTGTTTATGGATATGCCGTGGGCTTCAAATTCCTGTTTAACCCAATCGTACAATTCCCTTTGCGGAAGCTCTGAAAAATCATAAAACTCAATATCTTTTATCTGGTCAAGTTTCTTTTCATATACAAAGGAAGTTTCAAAAGCATATAAGATACATGAATCCTCGGACTTCGCTTTTGATTGCTCAATGAAATCACTGAGTTTACGGGAATACTTCTCGCACCGTTTGACAATTACAAGCTTTTGTGATGAAAACAGCGAGGCTCCGCCGGATGTAAGGTCAAATAATTCCTGCATAGGGGTTTCATCGGCATATTTAAGGAAGAAGTTCTCTTTGCTGTCTTTCGAGCCGAATAACTTCTCCCTTAAAATTTCACCTGCTTTCAGTAAAAAATAATTGTCTACTGAAGCAATATAATATACATTCCTCATC
>JABFSP010000395.1 GCA_013140565.1 Ignavibacteria bacterium | reverse complement strand
GGTTGATATCGTATGACCAGTCGCCTTTTGAAGCAAGATACTCCATCGGCAAGGGATCCTGTTCGGGTCCTTTGACCCTGAAAGGTTCCAGCGCTTCTAAAGTAACAATCCAAGGTGATATGGAAGTTGCAAAGTTCTTGGCTAAAAATGGTCCAAGTGGCTGGTATTCCCAGGTTTGAATGTCGCGAGCACTCCAGTCGTTAACCAGCACCATACCAAAAATATGGTCATAAGTTTTATCAACGGGAATAGCTTCTCCCAGTGAGTTTCCGGGTCCGATGAAAAAGCCCATTTCAAGCTCAAAATCCAGCAGTTTGGTGGGTCCGAACACGGGGTATTCTTCATTAGCCGGCTTGGTCTGCCCTTTTGGGCGCGTTACATTGGTACCGCTTACTATAATAGAGCTTGCCCTGCCGTGGTAGCCTATTGGAATGTGCAGCCAGTTAGGCATCAGGGCGTTTTCTTTTCCGCGGAACATTATGCCAACATTTGTAGCATGCTCACGTGAGGAATAAAAATCGGTGTAGTCTCCAATTTCAGCCGGAAGGCACATTACAACATCCTTCATTGGGGTGAATACAATTTTCTGAAGCTCCTTATCATCACGCAGCAGCGGATTATCATCACTAAGTGCTGTTTGTAACAATGTTCGAACCTGTTTCCACGCTTCGCGTCCAAGAGCCATAAACGCATTCAGGTTTGGCTTATTGAATATTTTTTTATCACCCAGAACTGTTTTTTTAAAATACCCTTTTACTTCCAGGATAGAAAGATCAACAACGTAATCGCCAATAGCTGTGCCGCAAACAGGCTCTGAGCCTACTTTAAGTTTATATACGCCGTAGGGCAGATTCTGTATCGGGAAGTGTGATTCAGGTGAAACATCTATAAAAGATCTCATAATTAAAATAACTCCATGTTTAAAATAACTCCATGTTTAAAATAACTCCATGTTTAAAATAGCTCCATGTTTAAAATAGCTCCATGTTTAAAATAGCTCCATTGTTTTCAGGTCTTCTATTGGTTCATCAAAGCTGCAGCTACCGTAGGAAAGCATAAATTTTTCACGTGCTGTTTTTATTTCTGAATTTGTAATTTCGTTTTCATCCCACGTAAACCCGCTTTCTGTGAACATAAATTCATACGGGTCCTGGTCTGTCAATACATCAATAATTTCAGATTCATCAAGATTACTTGTATATGCAAGTATACCTGCTGCAAACACATTCATAAAGCCGTGCATGTTCGATTTTACTTCTTCGTTGTAATGCCTGATGGGGTGATGCAGTCCGGCGGTGCATTTCATAGGTACATCAAACTCACAGCAGGTCATAATGGCAAAAGCAATTACTTCCGGTTCAGGGAAAGCGCTTGCTTCTGTTCCGCCGGTTCTTAATTTATAACCGCAGCCTTTGTTTAATGCGCCAATTGATTCAACTGTACGGATAATTTCGGATTCATAATCTTTTGTAAGTGTCACTTCATAAAACACAGGGATATTTTTACCGAGTGCAGTTTCCAGTGATGTGGAAATTCCGCTCATCAGTTTGAGTATCCCGCTGTTTTCTTCATTTTTAAAAAGCTCTGAAGGCAATCTTACTTCAAAGGCGTCTATTGATACGGTGCCGGAGTGTTTTGAAATGAATTCTTTAATCGTAGCAATATCGCTTTTAAACAGTTCATTAAATTCATTAATGTTTTCACTGCTTGAACCAAGCACTGAAAGCGGTATAATACCTTCAATAGTCATATCATCCAATAAGCTGCCAAGCTCGGCAAGTCTTTTAGCCGGAATAATGAATTTACCAAGCATCCACCTGTATTCACCCTGTGAATAAAATACAAAATTATGGAAAGCCTGACCAAGTTCAAGGCTTGCAGGCGGAAATAATCCTGCGTAATCAATTATCCTTTCGCAAAAATTTTTTAGACTAATAATGGGTTTAACGTGATTTGTTGTCATTAAATAAATTAAAATTACCTTTTTTGTGGTTTATTGTACAGATTTCATGAGGAAAGTACAGCAAACATAACATATATAATAGATAAAAGAAATTGAGTAAACTGTGTCACTAACCGTACCGTTTTTTGAGATTTTTATTATTTACCATATGATTTATCTTTAATAAATTACGAAAGAATTGCTGAACCATATGAAATACTTGCGAGTCTGCGTCTTCTGCTTCATCTTGAAGCTATCTGATATTCAAATTTTATTATAAAACCGAATGAATAAACTAATTGCAATATTAATATTTTTTGTGTTTGCTTCTTCATATTCACAGGAAACCAAGCCGCAGCTTTCCATAACAATTGATGACCCTAATACAGAAAGCTCCGGTAACATGACATGGCTGGAGAAAGATGATGCGATACTCGAAGCGCTAAAAAAATACGACCTGCAGGCGGCATTATTTATAAGCGGCAAGCGGATTAATTCCGCAGAAGGCAATATTTTACTCAGCAGGTGGAGCGAAGCGGGACATATGCTCTGTAATCATTCATTTTCTCACAGCTACTATCACTCCCAAAAGCAAACGCTTGAAAGCTACCAAAACGATTTCATGAAGTGCGATTCCATTATAAATAAATTCACGGGTTTCACAAAACTTTTCCGTTTCCCCTTTCTGAAAGAAGGTAATACAACTGAAAAAAGAGACGGCTTCAGGAAATTTTTGAGCGATAACGGGTATAGGCAGGGTTATGCTACAATAGACGCATCTGACTGGTACATAGATAAAAGAATTATTGATACTCTGAAAAGCACACCCGGTATTGATATCACACCCTTTAAGGAATATTTTATATCGCATATTTATTCAAGGGCAATGTACTACGATAGTCTGGCTGTGCAATTAACCGGAAGACACATTAAACATACATTACTTCTTCATCACAATTTCATCAATGCGTCCTTCCTGGGAGAGCTGTTAATTCACTTCAAAAAGAACGGGTGGGAGCTTATTAACGCATCAGATGCTTTCAAGGATGAAGTGTTCACCAAAGAGCCTGATATACTTCCGGCGGGCGAAAGTATAATTTGGGCACTGGCAAAAGAAACCGGAAAGTATGAAAGCTTGTTACGATATCCGGGCGAGGATTCCGAATACGAGGAAATACCTTTGAACAATTTTTTGAAAACTTATTATAAATGAACGTATGGCAGCAGACCTGAGCAGGATCACAAAAAAATATACCAACGGCGAAGTAACAATTGTATGGAAACCCGCAAGATGCATCCACTCACAGAAGTGTTTTAACGGACTGCCTGCGGTTTTTGACCCGACTAAGCGGCCATGGGTAGATGCAAACGCGTCTGATACAAACAATATCATCAGCCAGGTAAGCAAGTGTCCTTCAACAGCATTAAGTTTTTATTTGAATTCCGAAGGAGAAAAAGCGGCTGAGGATAAAGTTGAAATTGAAACAGTAGTTGAAGCAAAACCAAACGGACCCCTGTTTGTTTACGGAAATATTTCGATTAAAAAGGATAACGGTACAATTGAAAAAAGGTCAGATGTTACCGCGTTTTGCAGATGCGGAAATTCAAACAATAAACCGTTTTGCGACGGCTCTCATTTAAAAGCTGAATTTAAAGGATAACTATATGTATTCATACGAAACACTTTCGGAAGCATTAAACGATCTTGCAAAACGGGGTTATGCGCACAACTTTAATATTGAGTGTGACTGTATAAAGTGCTCTTCTATTGAACTGAAACTAAATCCGGATGAATTTGAAATAACCGAGTTTTACCGCTTTGAGGGTGACTCAAACCCTGATGATCAGGAAATTGTTTATGCTATTGAATCAAAAAACGGTATAAAAGGTACATTGGTTAACGCATACGGAATATACAGCGATGAAATTTCAGGTGAGATGGTGAAAAAATTAAAAATAGCATGATTTATAAATGCGTAAAATTTAAGCCTTTACAAAAGAAATCAATTTAAATTAGCAGGTTTAAAGAAGGTTATTTGCAACCTTTTTTAGTAATTTTGTATCTAAATTAATTAAAATACAACTTCATCCATTTTTGTAATTTAAAAATTACATTTACCAAACTTAATGAATAATAAAACAGCAGCTTTATTAGTCCTCTTTATTTTATTTTTTTCCTCACAGGTCTTCTCACAAAGTACAACAGGTACTATCAATGGGGTAATTGTTGATAAAAACGGCGGTGCTCCGGTCGAATCAGCCGATGTAACTTTGTTTAATTCAGGTGATTCAACAGTATTAAAAGGAACATCCGCAGATAAGGAAGGAAAATTTTCATTTAAAGATATTCCTTTTGGCAAATATACCGTAAGGGCAAACTTTGTTGGTTACAGTATAATGAATGTAAAGGGAATAGTTCTTAGTTCAGAGAACGCGGCTGTAACTTTAGACCCGATAAAATTAACATCAGGCTCCGCCACAACAGAAGAAATTCTGGTTGAGTCAGAAAAAAGCGCGATGCAGTTTGATGGGGTTAAAAAGATATTTAATGTTTCACAAAATCCAATGAACTCAAGCGGTTCATTGATAGAACTGCTTAAGAATATTCCCTCAGTATCGGTTGATGCAGACGGAAATGTAAGCCTGCGCGGCAATACTAATGTAAAAATTACAGTTGACGGAAGACCATTCGGACTTGACGGGCAGAACCGCTCGCAATTGCTTGAGCAGATTCCCGCCAACCAGATAGAAAGCGTTGAGCTGGTAACTAACCCTTCATCAAAATATGAAGCCGAAGGAGTATCAGGAATAATAAATATAGTAACAAAGAAGACTAAAGTTTTCGGGTATAATGGTAATCTTTCGCTTAACGCAGGTTCACGGGATAAATACAATGCAGCGCTGAACCTGAATCTGAAAAGCAACAATACGCAGTTCTTTACCAATTACAGCTATAACCTGAACAACTTTGTAATTACAGGGGGCACCAACCGGACTAACAGCTTAAGCACAGTTGAAAACCTTTTTACACAGACTTACGACGGACACTCCCGCGTTAAATCACATTTTGTTAAGGGGGGCATGGATTACTTCATAAACCCGCAAAACACTCTTGGTCTTTCAGTGACATACCAGAATACCACCCGAAGCAGGGGTGAACTGATAGATTCCAAGGCGTTTGATGTAAACAGTTCAATGACATCATATTCTGTTAACGATTATAACGTTGATTCAAAAAATAACACACTGGATCTTGCATTAAATCACAGTTTTAAATTCAAGAATCCGAAACAGACCTTAACCACCGATGCAATTTATTCACAAAACAATAACGAAGAGAACGGATATACTGAAGAGACCTTTTATACTCCGGCTAATCAAAATCCGGGTCTGATACAGGAATCAAGCACTATTAATGACAAGGACCTCTCATTGCAGTCTGATTACGTTCATCCGTTCACTGAAACCACAAAGATTGAAACAGGTTATAAAGTTAGGTACAGGGATAAGAAAAATAATTACTCAAACAGGCATTATGATTACAGCG
>JABFSP010000021.1 GCA_013140565.1 Ignavibacteria bacterium | reverse complement strand
ATATTTGCCGTAAGGTATAATCCATAAATCCCCTTATTTTATACGGTAGTTGTTGCACAAATAAATTTAGTACATATATATCGAATATAGAAATTCCTGTTCTAAATTTCCCTTCTATATCAGGATGGTATAGAATAATTAGCAGTCATTTTTTTTAATCATTTGGATTCAATCTGGAGTATTGTCTAAAAACTGAATCAATTCCAAATTATGTATAATAAATCGATAGATGATCTGAGAAAAGTAACCGCGCTGCATGATCTGCCGGAGGAACATATCAGGTGGATCTATGATAGAAGTGATTATGTAGAGTTTGGGGATGGCGAACTGATGTACAAGAAAGGCGATCCCGCAGAGGTTATGTGGTTCATGCCTGAGGGAAAAATTGATTTTTATCTTGATGTGAACGGTCAAAAAGTACTTTATTACAATTTCCAGAATGACTCAGTCAGCGGCGGTGTTGGCGGGCTTCTCCCGTATTCCCGAATGAAAGAATTTCCGGGATTTGCATATACTGTTGGTCACACAAAAAGATACTCGTTACATAAAAAATACTTCCAGGAGCTTGAACAGCTTAATCCTGAATTGATACAGCGTCTAATTGGCTATATGACTGAAAGGGCAAGGTCTTTTGCCACTACTCAGCTTCAGCAGGAAAAAGTAAGTGCACTGGGGAAACTTGCCGCCGGTATTGCCCATGAAATGAATAACCCTGCATCTGCTATCAACAGAATAGCAACTGAGCTATCCAAAAGGCTTAAGGATAATTACAGGTTAACAGGAGAATTGCTGAACTATAAGATCAGTCCGGGACTTATTCAGAGATTAAAGTTGATGGTAGAAGAAAAAGATGCAATTGCGAAAAAAAAGCTGAGTCTCACCGAAAGGATGCAGAAAGAAGATGAGTTTGAAGATTGGCTTAATGATATCGGCGCTGGGGGAAAAGATATATCAGTTGATACATTTGCTGAAGCAGGAATAACGGGGCAGGATCTTGATAAGATCAGGAAGGAAATAGGGGAAGCGGAATTTGTACATATTCTCTTATGGCTGGAAAATTTGCTGGTTTCACAGAGGATATTGAAAGACCTTGAAGAATCGTCTTCGAGGATCTCACACCTTGTTGGCGCAATCAAGAGTCATGTTCATATGGATCAAACCAATGAACTGCAATTGACGGATATTCACCGTGATATTGAAAACACGCTCACACTAATGGGATATAAGCTGCGGGAAAAGAATATTACTGTCAAAAAACTATTTAATGAGGGACTTCCGGAAGTACCTGTTTTTGTTGGTGAAATGAACCAGGTATGGACCAACATAATCGATAATGCAATTTACGCAATGCCTAAAGATGGAGAGCTGATAATTGAAACATCTGCTGATAATAAGAGTGTTTACGTTCAGATAATTGATAACGGACCCGGAATACCACAGGAGATTTTATCCAGGATATTTGATCCCTTCTTTACAACAAAAAAAGTTGGTGATGGTACCGGTATAGGACTGGATCTTGTGAACAGGATAATAAAGCATCACAACGGTGAAATAAAAGTATTTTCAAAACAAGGAAGGACGGAATTCAAAATATGTATTCCGGTTCCTGAATTAAAAGGGAGTAAATAATGAAACTTCCATTTATTATAATTGTAGATGATGATGAGCATGTACTTCGCGCTATACAGCGTGATGTAAGAAATGAATACCGGGAAATGTACAGGGTAACCGCAACTGATTCAGCGCGCGAAGCCATTGAGCTTGTAAAGGAATTAAAGCTGAAAAATGAAGCTGTTGCGCTTTTCATTTCAGATCAGCGCATGCCCGAAATGGATGGAGTTACGTTCCTTGGAGTTGTTAAGGAAATATTTCCTGATGCGAAATCAATTTTACTTACAGCATACTCTGATATAGAGGTCGCTATTAAGGCTATTAATGATATTAAGCTGGATTATTACCTGCTTAAGCCATGGAATCCGCCTGAGGAGAAATTATATCCTGCACTGAATGAAATGCTTTATGACTGGGCTGAAAACGTACGTATGCCTTATGACGGCATCCGGCTCCTGGGTTCAAGGTGGTCTTCTCAAAGCTATGCAGTTAAAGAATTTCTCTCTAGAAATCTTATCCCGTATCAATGGGTAGATATAGATACGGATGAGGAAATGAAACAGCTTGTAATTTCCACAACAGGTGATATAAACAAACTGCCTGTTGTATTCTTTCCTGACGGCACAAATCTGGTAATGCCATCAAACAGCAAGATTGCAGAAAAGGCAGGTCTTCATACCAGTGCCAAACTTCCGTTCTATGATCTGATAATTGTCGGTGCGGGACCCGCTGGTCTGGCGGCTGCGGTTTACGCGGCTTCTGAAGGTCTGAAGACCCTCGTTGTTGAGCAAAATGCGCCGGGAGGGCAGGCAGGAACAAGCTCCAGAATAGAAAATTATCTTGGATTTCCTTCAGGCATCAGCGGAACTGAACTTGCAGGCAGGGCAGTGGCGCAGGTAAAAAGATTTGGCGCTGAGATACTGAATGAAGAAATTGTTTCAATGCGGCTTGAAGAACCATATAAGATTTTAAAGCTTTGCAGCGGAACGGAAGTATCTTCATATGCGGTTGTTTTTACTTCAGGTGTATCAGTAAGAATGCTTGAAACCCCGGGTATTGAACAGTTCCTTGGAACAGGGGTCTATTACGGCGCCGCTATGACTGAAGCGGCAACATATAAAGAACACGATGTTTGTATTCTGGGTGGAGCTAATTCTGCAGGACAAGGCGCACTATTTTTTGCAAGATATGCCAGGACTGTAACAATGATAGTAAGAGCGAAGTCGCTCAGCAAAGCGATGTCAAATTATCTGGTTGAAAGGATAAATTCAACATCCAATATTAAAGTGCTAAGCGAGACAGAAATGTGCGCTGTTCAGGGCAGCGGCAGACTTACAGGTATTACCCTGAAAAATGTTGCAGATGGCAGTGTTTATAACATGGATACTTCAGCAATATTCATTTTTATTGGGGCTGCCCCTAGAACAGATATACTGAAAGAATTCATTGAAACTGATGAAAAGGGATACATTTTTACCGGACCCGACCTGCCGAAAGTCAATAATAAGATAAAAGGGTGGGAGCTCGACCGTGACCCGTTCATACTGGAAACCAATATCCCCGGGGTCTTTGCCGCCGGCGATGTAAGGGCAGGCTCAGGTAAACGTGTTGCCGCCGCAGTTGGTGAAGGTTCCGCAGCCATAAGTATGGTTCATAAATATTTAGAAACAGTTTAAAGCTATTTTGTTTTCTTCATCTGCTGTGTTACACTGTAATACATTTTATCGCCTTCTTCTTTCAAAGAGCGCGAAGTGTTGGTTTCTTTTATCGTTTTATCACTTATTAGCCTGCTTATGAAATCAATTCGTTTATTCATCCATGAAGTAGCTTTCTGTTTCAGGTCAAGAGCATTGGCGTCTTTTTCCTTCGCGCCGTAATCCAGCGCATTAAGTCTGGATGCAACTGATTTCATATTACTCAGATAATTGCTTTTTGATTCAACACTTGCCGTATATGCAGACTGGTATAGTGATTCGAATTTTTCGATGAGGTCAATTTCCTGCTTAATAAATTCCTTTGTAAGTTCAGCATCTGTCTTGACTTCAACTTTGATCTTCTCCTTCGGTATTTCCTTACCCTTTGAGCCGGTTTCTTCTTCACGGATAATTAAGGTATCGGTTTTTGGAATGTAAGCATTAATTTTTCTTTGAGATATTTTATCCAGCATTAATTGTGATTCATGATAATATTCATCATCACTTGCTACCCGGGTCAGCTGAACTTCCGCTGCATTGAAAAGGCTGTCATTAAATGCCTGCAAACCCTGTATAAATGCAATCTTTGATTGCGCCAATCGGAAATCTTTATTACCGGTTTCAACTTTCTGAAATTCAGAGATTGCTTCCGGGTATTGTTTTTTTGCCAAAAATTCCTTTCCGTTTTCATAATGTCCTGTATTAGAACAGCCAGCTATAGTGAATATCATTATCAACATCAAGAATATCAGTTGTTTGTGTATTTTCATTGTAGTTTTGTTTTTTAAAAGTAATCTATTCATACTTTAATAAACAGCATTAACAGTCGGCAGGTTTTGGGATATGAGAAAAAAGAGGAATAGATATAAGGATTCAAAAAATATATACAAAAACCGCTAAAATAGCGGCTTTATTGGCAGAACCGACGAGATTTCCCGATTTAATCGGGACGACCTCTTGAGTGACAGTCTTTAGAAGCAAGTTTTGATTTTGCTTAGTCATTAGAAGTTATTTAATTTATCCATTCTCTATCGCATAAATTAGATTATAATTGTTATTACGCAGTAATATTTATTGAAACTTAGTGTTTTTCAATGTATTTTTGAACTTTCGTAGAATTTAACTGTTCGTTGTGTTTGGGGTCTGCGAACTCCGAACTGTGGTGCAAGAAATTAGCATTGATAACACAAGCCGATTAAAAAACAGATTCACCATTTAATAAAAACAATATGCCACTAAAACCAAATCTGATAGAACGTATTCTGATTAATGTTGGTATCATCCCAACCGTATTACTTGATAGTGGAGTGAGTCTGTTTCAGGCTTCAGCATTATTAACAGCGGGCGACATACGCCTGTTCAACCATTTAAAAAACGGTCCGCTTACGCTGGAAGAAATCAGCCAGAAAACGGCTTGTTCCCCACGGGGTGTAGAGATACTGCTTAACAGTATGATTCCGCTCGGCTATATCAACAAAAAAGGGAATCAATATAGCCTGACAAAAGCCATGCTGCGGTCTTTTCCTATTGACCTTTTTCCAGACATGGTTCTGTTTTTCAGGTCGCTCAACGAAAACCTAAACTATGCCACCAAAGCCGTGAAAACTGACCCTCCCGGTGGACTGATAGGCTATGGGATGATGAAAGATGGTGAAGTAGCAACTTCGTTTCAGGTAGCGATGCGTTGGCTGGGTTCGGCCACGGTTAAAGAAGTGGTTTCACGAATGAAGCTACCCATTTCGCCCAAAAGAATGTTGGATATTGGAGGCTCACACGGATTATACTGCGTAGAATTTTGCAGAAAATATCCTGACCTGAAAGCAACTGTTCTGGATTGGGCAGTTGGTTTGGAAAATGCAAAAATTACATTGACACAGGAAAAAGAAGTTGCAGATAGAATTGACCTGTTTGAAGCCGACTTTGAAAAAGAAAATTTGCCTGCCGAAAAATTTGATTTTATGTTTCTCGGAAATATCATTCACGGGCTTAACGAAGAAGGCAACAAACTCCTGTTTAAAAAAATTGCCGATGCCACGGCAACCAATGGTGCCATTGCCATACTTGACCAATATGCCAATGTAGAAGGTTCTCTTTTTGTAAAAGGTGTAGCAGCTATGATAGGCTGGAACCTCTTTGCTTTTGCTGTTGGACGAGCTTATGACTTTAACGTAGTGAAGGAATGGCTGG
>JABFSP010000426.1 GCA_013140565.1 Ignavibacteria bacterium | reverse complement strand
TATATATATTTTGATGTACCCTGAAATATAAAGTTTGAACATGTTAATGAATTTTAATGAAGTATAACATAGATATTTCTGAAATATATTTATATATTACGTCATAAATTTCATATAATTTATTGATTATTTGCTATTTAACTCGTTTACATATCTAAGTTTTATAATAGTAGTAATTCCCTTATACTACCTGTTACCATCAAAACTGAAAAATTCTTTTTTACTTTTAACAAGTTTCCTGTTCTATGCTTATTGGGACTGGAGATTTTGTTCGCTGCTGATAATAACTACTCTGACAGTTTACCTATGCGGTAAATTCGTTTATGCAAGCAAAGAGCAAAGCAAAAAAAAATTATACCTTTACATCAGTCTGATTGTCAATCTTGGTATTTTGGTACTGTTTAAATATTATAATTTCTTCATAGACTCCTTCAGCAGCGCGTTTTCAGTATTTGGGGGTAACCTGGACTGGCTTCACCTCAAACTTATATTACCCATCGGGATATCATTCTACACTTTCCAGGCATTAACATATGTAATCGATATTTATCGCGGCGACTCAGAACCTTCAGATTCAATAATTGATGTTTCATTGTTTGTCACATTCTTCCCGCAGCTGCTAATGGGTCCAATTGAAAGAGCAAGAAACATTCTTCCGCAGCTTAAAACTGAAAGACGATTTAACAGGACTCTTTTTAAAGAAGGATTTGTGCTCATAACTATTGGTATGTTCAAGAAGGTAATAATTGGAGATACTGCCGGTAAGGTTGTGAACCAGGTATTTGCTGACCCCGCATACTACACTTCAATAGAATTGATAATGGGAATTGTACTTTTTACAATACAATTGTATGCAGATTTTTCAGGGTACACAAATATTGCCAGGGGAACTGCTAAAATGCTTGGATTGAATATCATGGAAAATTTTGAGCAGCCCTATTTCTCTCAAAGTATCACTGAGTTCTGGAGAAGGTGGCATATTTCACTTTCTACTTATCTAAGAGATTACCTTTACACTCCGCTTACTATTTCTACAAGGCAATGGGGAATATATTCCATCGCATTTTCACTTTTTCTTACATTTGTACTTGCGGGTCTATGGCACGGCGCGGGCTGGACCTTTATAATATTCGGCGCCCTGCACGGTGCAGCACTAGTGTACGAAGCGCTTTCGAGAAAATTCAGAAAGAAACTAAACCAGAAATTCAGTCCATTTTGGTACAATAAGGCGTGTATGCTCCTGGCTTTTGTTTTTGTAATGTTTACGTTCATTTTTTTCAGGTCAGATTCAGTAAATGACGCATTTTTTATAATGGGCAGAATTTTGAACTGGAATGAAAGTGAATTTTACATTAGAGTAATGTTAATCATGGCTGCATATTTAATATTTTCATTCTCTCTGGATCTGCTTGAGATCAGATCTAAAACACATGCATACTTGCTGAAGTTAGATACTACTTATATGCTGGGGATCAGCTCCGCTATGTGGATGGTTGTTATACCATATATGCTGCAAAGTACTCCAATGCCTTTTATATACTTCCAGTTCTAGAAAATGAAAAAGCTGATAACATCTATATTGAAATATTCCGCAGCATTTGTAACGGCATTGCTGGTACTTGAAATCTTCTTCCGGTTATCAGAGGTTTTTTTGCCATCAATTGTATATGATGATCCACGGCTTGGACTTCTAAGGAAACCTAATGCGCAGATCTTTACGATAAATGAAGGTTTTGGGATGGGTTCAGTAAACGAATTCGGTTACCTGGGTCCCGGGTATCCAAAGAATAAAGGCGATAATACATTAAGGATCGCGCTGATCGGTGCTTCGATGGTGCAGGGCCTGGAGTTATTTGACCGCAATCACTTCAGAAAACTGCTTGAAGATAAACTCTCTGAAATAACAGGGAAAAAAGTTGAGGTAATGAATTTCGGAAGAGGCGGAATTGACTTAAGGGGTATTTATACAACATATAAATATATCGCAGCTGAATATGACCCGGATATAAATCTGATTTTCACAGGCGATGCATCGTTTGTTGCCAAAGATGATAAACCCGGGCCGGACTATAGGGTTTCCGGTGATTCGTTATTAATAGACTACAGTTTTGCCGAAAGCAGCCAGTTTAAACAACGAACTAAATTCAAATTCCTAAGATTGACTTCGATCGGGAATCTGCTTAAAAGAGGTTATGAATTCTATCAACTTGGCTCACCCGCACAATTTATACTTGGTAGTTTGTACAAAAAACCGGTGATTATCCCGCAGAATACTGCTCCGGATCCGGTAAAATCAAAAGATGCATTCTTTGAAATCAATAAAGCTATAGTAAACGATTTTGGCAAAGAAAATAAGAACGGGACAAAAAATATTATTATTATGACTGACCGTTATCCGGATTATTATGATGAGTTGATCAGCAGTTCAAACATCCCTGTTTTAAATCTTGAAAAAGAGTTTGAAAGAAGAAAAAAAGCCGGTGAAAATCTGGATTTCTGGAAAGGTTCGAATATGCAGGGTCACTGGAACCATCATGGCCATGAAGCAGTTGCGGAATTCTTATTTGATTATCTTAAAAGTTTGAAATTTTAGCATACGGGGTTTAAATTACTTAAGCGTCAATCAGAATCAATCAATTCTACCAATTGAAGCTGCGGTGTTAACATGAATACGCACTTCCTGTTGTTGAAAGCAGGTGATAATACCGTACTGACTTCCCTGAAATCCTTTTCGAGCAATTCTTTAACCACTGAATCTACACCGGATACTTTGTATCCAATATGATAGTAACTCATTCCCTTTTTCAGAAGGTTGTTTACAATGGAATTATCAGACGATGGTTCTATTAATTCTATGAAAAACCCCTCACCTAATTCTACAAAGCAGGCATTTATGCCTATATCATCAAGGTGATAAACTTCGGATACATTCTTAAATCCCAAAGTATTTACATATGTATTAATAGACTCCTTTATGGATCTTACTGCGCACCCGATATGATGCACCTTGTATTTATTTAACAGTTCACTCACGCCTGCTTCTTGCTTAAAACTGAATTTGCAAGTTCACCTACATTTTGAAATCTGGTAATTTCTGTGCTGGTAAATTTTATACTGAATTTCTTTTCTATTTCGGAAATAAGCAGTATATGGGTCAGGGAGTCCCAATCCTCAATATCAGCCGCAGTAGTTTCTTCTTTTAACTCAATATCATCATTATCAAGCACATCCCTGAAAATGACGGTCATATCCTTTAATAGCTGTTCCATTAATATTTATTGTTTAATTATACTTTCTTTAAAAAACACGCATACATTAGTGGTATCTTATGTTCTATAGCAAGCGCTTCCGGCAGATCTTCTGAATACGCGTGAACGTCTTCGGCAATTTTAAACTCAGCTTTATGAAGCAATTCTTTTATTTCATTTACATTGTTGAACAGGTAAATGTGGTCTATCATCGGGGCATTTACGGGTGTGGTCAAATAAACCGTTCCATTATCATTCAATATGGAGTGTATCTTCTTCAACAGTTTCAATGGATCTTCAAGATGTTCAATAACTTCACCAACAGTTATAAAATCGAACTTATCTGAATCATGATAATCAAAAATATCCTTAAGGATGAATTTGACATTCTCTCCTTTTGACATATTTTCGCAGATATTAAGTGAACTCTGGCTGATATCAATCACTGTAAATTCAGATCTATCCCGAAGCTGTTTTACAGCTTCCCTTACATACAGTCCATGACCGCCGCCGATTTCAAGGTAACTTTTTACAGGTTCATATTTCAAGAGATTATCAGAAAAAAAACGATACCTGATATATTGATCCGGCCATAGGAACTGTCCAAGTGCAAGTCCGTGCATGTGATAATCCATTATTTCAGGGTTACTATATATTTTTTCGTCAACATCTTTATAGAGTTTATTTGAATACTCGCCGGTTTCAAGAAACCTCATTCTTTCAAGGAACATATCCCCTGTCATTTTCAGGTAACACTCTGCAGCATAATCAATATCTTTTGATATACTGCTCAAATATACTGAATACAGATCAAGAAATTCTTCGGCATCTTTGATATGCTGAGCAGAAAATTTTTTATAATTCTTCCTGAGTTTCTTTGCGGATACAGCGTTAGCATCTGCGATCCGGTTTATGATATATTCAAGTATTCCGGGCATAGTCACAATGATTTAATAGTAATAAATGTTTTAAGAGTCGTGTAGTTTTCAACATCCAGCTCAAACAAACCTTCCGATTCCGAAAACCCAAAGTTCGTGTAATGATCTTTTACCATTTTATTTTTGGCAGTCGGTATAAATTCACCGACAAGTTTTTTAAATCCGTTGTTTTTGGCCATTTCTACTATACTGTTCAAAACAAAATTTTCCATTGTACGTTTAAGAACGCGGCAGCTCATTATCCAGGTATCAATAAATAATGAATCCTTTTGTTTTTTCAGAATTATCAGGCTGATCAATCCATAATGCCCGAATTTATCTTCGAGAGTGAACGAAAGAGTAAAGTAGTCCTGTGAATCTGCGATTTTTTTTATATCATTTTCTGAATATCTCTGTGTCCTTAAATTAAACTGATTTGATCTTTGAGTCAGCTGAGAGACCCTTGGTACAGAGTAATCGTCGAAAGGTTTGCATTCCGAAACCATTTCAAGACTCTGCAGGTAATCATCTTCATTCGTAAAAGTCTCCTTGACCTGGCTGCGCTGAAATTCCACTCTGTATTGATCGCTTCTTCCTGAATCTTCTTCTGAATATGAAGAAGTTTCAAACAGGTTAAGTTTACTCAAATATACCAGGTATTCCGCAGGATCTTCGGGCAATTCGGGAATTGTGACTTCGGGAAGAAAAGATCTGACCAGGTTCCGTTCAAACGGATTATCATCAAGGAAAACCATGGAGTCAAACCCGATATTCAGGAATTCCTGTATCAGTTTGATATTCTCAGCTTTATTATTCCAGTTAGCCTTAAACACCGCGAAATCTTCATACTTCAGCACCATATCAGGGTGATTATCAAAAGCTCCCTTAGCAATTTCGTGATCATTCTTGCTGCTTACAGCGAGTATAATTCCGCGCTGTTTTAGTTGTTTAACCCAGTGCTGTAATTGGGTAAATGCTTTTCCAATTCCCAACTCTCCGATCTGAATATTTTCAACACCGTCATCGCCAATTATCCCGCCCCAAAGTGTATTATCAAGATCGAGAATCAGGCATTTTTTCGCTTTTCCGGAAAGTGAAAGGATTATATCGACTGTGCTTTTGGCAACTGCCGGAATAAAATCAAGACTGAATGCCATATCAGCGGTTATATAAAGCTTTGAATCGAACGATCTATCAAAACCATAACTGCTTTGCAGTAAATTTATATCATTAATGAAAAGGTATTTTAATTCTCTGCTCATATTCATTAAACCAAGATTGATCTTTCTTAAATTGTATATAAAAGAAAAATCCAGTTTATTAGCAAAATTACCGAACACATTATCAT
>JABFSP010000234.1 GCA_013140565.1 Ignavibacteria bacterium | reverse complement strand
AAGTATCGCAATATCAGGTTTCTTCTCTTCAATCAGCTTCAATGCATCATCACCGTTTGCCGCTTCGCCGGTGATTTCAATGCCGTCATCTTCTGAGACAATGCTCAATATTCCCTTGCGGAAAATATGGTGATCATCGGCTATTATTAATTTTAATTTATCTGCCATTTATCATTTTACGGGAACGGTTATCTTAAAATTTGTTCCTTTACCCTTTACTGAATTAAACTCATACACAGCCTTTATCATTCGTAACCGTTCATCAATGTTTATAAGCCCAAAGCCCAATTTCGCAGGATCGGTATTTTCAAATCCCACACCGTCATCAGTTATTTCGGTTACTATGAACATTACGGATTTCCTTACATTAAATGTAACGCTCTTTGCGCCGGAATGTTTCATGATATTGTTAAGGAGCTCCTGTACTACCCTGAAATACTGCACTTCATTTTCACGGGAAAGGATGTTATCAATTTTATCAATTTTGCATGTGAAGCTAATTCCCGAAGCTGAAGATATCCGTTCGATCATTGCTTCTATTGATACGGTAAGCCCAAGCCTTTCAATCTGCTTGGGGTAGAGCCTTTGCGATATCCTGCGGACTTCATCAACGGTTTCCATTACAAGCGATGAGGCTTCAATGACTTTTGGCGAAGGTTCAGGCGTGTTTTTCAATTCCTGCTGAAGGAAAATATTTATAGCGCTTAAGTTCTGCCCAATGCTGTCATGCAGCTCGCCGGCAATTACCTTCCATTCTGATTCCTGCTGCTCAATAATCTTCTCTTTGAATTCTTCAAGTTCCTTTTTCTTTTTCTTAGATGCTTCTATGTAATAGTAGAATAGGGCTCCGAGCACAATAAGTAACACGGCGCACATGCGCCAGAAGAACCACTGGGTCTGCCAAATTGGCACCGGTGAGCTTTGTACCTGGTAATAGCCATCTATTACCAATATTGTAAGCAGCATAAATAGCACCCATACGTAACCCGATCTTTTACCCATAAAGCAAAAATAAGGGATTTATTGTTTAATTTAAGTGGAGAATTTTCAATAGAATTTTATTCGAATTGTTACGTAATTATACTATGATTATTTTTGATGAATTATAAAACTTATTTCAAACTATGAAGGCAGTAATACTTAACGAAAACGGCGGCACAGATAAACTTGTTTACACCGAAGAGCACCCAACAACGGAGATAAAGCCCAATGAAGTACTGGTAAACATTAAAGCTACATCGGTCAACAGGGCTGATCTTGTCATTCGCGGTGGGTACCCGGGACTTGCGCTCAATTTTCCGCATATACTGGGCGGTGATATTGCCGGTGTAATTGCAAAAACCGGCAGTGAAGTGAAAGGGTTTAAAGAGGGCGATAGAGTCGCCGCATGGTCAATTGTATCAGAAGCCGATGATGACTGGGCTAGAAAAGGCAAGGCGGGGCAATCAATAAGCTGGCAGTATTTTGGTATGCACCGCAACGGTTCGTATGCTGAGTATTCCGCTGTCCCTTCATCATCACTGGTAAAGCTTCCTGATAATGTTTCCTTTGAAGATGCTGCATGTCTGCCCGTTGCGGGTCTTACAGCTTACCACGCAGTTAAAACAGTTGGCGATCTTCAAAAAGGCGATAAGTTCTTTATATGGGGCGGTACCAGCGGACTTGGAATAATTGCGATACAGCTTGCAAAAGCTTTAGGAGCCGAAGTTTTTGCAACGGCAGGGTTTCCGCATAAGATCGATTTCCTTAAGCAATTGGGGGTTGACCATATCTTCAATCACAGGGATGGTTCTGCAATTGATGATGAAGTGATGGCTTTAACTAATGGGTTGGGAATAGATGTAATACTTGATTACGTGGGACCCGAGGCATTCCCCAAAAATTTTAAAATGGTTAAAAAAGGCGGTAGGATATTATTCTGCGGAATTCTAACCGGCAGGGAAGCTATGGTATCGCTGCATCAGACATATTTGCGTCACATAAGTCTGCTGGGCTTGTACTTGGGCGAAAAGCATGAGCTTGAAGAATTGATAAAACTGGTAAGCGAAGGAAAAGTCAAGCCTCACATTGGCGCAACTCTTGAATTAAAAGATGCCGCGAAAGCTCATGAGATGATGGCAAAGGGTGAGGTGATTGGGAAGATAGTATTAAAACCCTAAACTATTCCGTAAAGGCGGACCAGCTTGGAAAGTAAACAGACGCTAATCTTCCATCTTGTATCTGATTTCGCGCTGCTCTATGTGGTATAATATATCGCTAAGGGTTTCTTCGGGAGTTTGCATTGTGTTGTCTATTGTGATGCCAAATCCGGGATTGTTCACACCTGTTTTGTAATGATATTTAATTCTTTCAATTTCCCAACTTGTGAGCTCGCGGTTACCGCGGTTTGTTAACGCATGGTCAAGCCTTGGATTCAGTGTAAAGAAAAACCGCTGTTCATCTGCCGGTAAGTGCCGATTAAAAAATTCATATTCATCCCTGCTAAGCGGATAAGTTATAATTACATTCATTTCTTCTTTAATGAAATTAAGTGTAAGGCTTAATGTGTTATTCAGATTCAACGGAATTGATTCTCCAAGAGGCATCCAGCTTACCATTGCCCGCAAGTCGTCAACTTCAATGTGAGAAGTTCGGGGAATTGTATTAACAAGCAGCTTCGCTGCAGTGGTTTTGCCGGAATTAATTGAGCCGGAAAGGAAAATTATCATTATTATTTACAGGCAGGAATGCCCGTGCTGTTGGTTTTAAATTGATAAGCCGGTCTTATCCCAAACTTCTTTTTTGGTTTCGGATGCAACAATTCTGGCTTTTTCAGCGCCCTTTTTGAGGATATCTTTAACGTAAGCAATATCGTTTTTCAGGCGTTCGCGTTCTTCGCGGTAGGGTTTGAATGTATCAATGACCTTTTCAAGAAGCATTTTTTTCGCATCGCCGTAACCCATTCCGCCTGCGCGGTAGCGCTCAAGAAGGTTTGCTTTTTCATCATCATTTGCAAAGTATGAATAAAGCTTATAGATAGTATCAGGTTCTTTGGGTGATTCAACAGGCGTTGAATCAGTTACAATTCCCATTATCTGTTTCTTCAGAGCTTTATCCGATGCGAAAATTTCTATGGTATTGCCGTAGCTCTTGCTCATTTTCTGCCCGTCAGTGCCAATTACTACTGCGACTTCTTCCGGAATGTATGGTGTGGGTAATTTGAATACTTCACCAAAAGTACGATTGAATTTTCCAGCCAGGTCACGGGCAATTTCCACATGCTGTTTCTGGTCTTTGCCAACCGGCACTATATCAGGTTTGTAAATAAGAATATCAACAGCCATAAGTACGGGATAAGTAAAGAGTCCCGCGTTTATTTCCTTAATTCCCTTTGCAACTGCATCTTTGTATGCATGTGCAAGCTCAAGCATTGGCATTGGCGTAAGGCAGCTAAGTACCCATGTAAGCTCAGCATGTTCAGGTACATCGCTTTGCCTGAAGAACACTGCTTTGTTGGGGTCTAAACCAAGTGCAAGATAATCCATTGCAAGATCAAGTATCAGCTCCTGAAGCTCTGCTTTATTTTTAACTGTGGTAAGTGAGTGCAGGTCAGCTATAAAAATATAATTTTCGCGGTCATCCTGCAAGTTAACATGTCCCTGCATTGCGCCAAGGTAATTGCCTATATGTACCTTGCCCGTGGGCTTAACGCCTGAGAGAATTCTTTTTTTCTGTGATGTAGGTTGTGAGGGTGAAGCCATTATTCAAACTTCTTTTGTGCAAGAACTATGGCGCCGACAATTGCCGCAAGCAGTACAAATGAAACAAGCTCAAACGGGAATGAGTAGGTTGTGTATAGCTCTTTACCCACCGACTGGATTGTACCCATAACCTCGGCGTTTGGGTTCATTGTTTTGTACTTCCCGAAGAATGCGAAAAACGCTGTAATGCCAAGAGAAGCAAACAGCATTAAACCGAGAATTATAGCGGATATCTTTTTATATGAAAAGGTTTCCAAAAGCTTCTTTTCGCCACTTAAGTTAAGTAACATAATTACGAAAAGGAAGAGCACCATAATAGCGCCTGCGTAAACAAGTATCTGGATGATTGCCACGAATTGTGAACGAAGCATAAGGTAAACGCCTGAAATGGCAAAGAAATTAACAATTAAATATAAAGCGCTGGTTATTGGACTGCGCCTGGTTATCATCATGATTGCCGAACCCAGTGCCAGGATGGCAAATGAAAGTGTTATTATATTTTCAGCATTCCAGATCATTGTAGTAGTAAAAAATTTTGAAGCAAGTGCCCGGAGCCGGAATCGAACCGGCACTGAGATATTATCCCAACAGGATTTTAAGTCCTGCGCGTCTACCAGTTCCGCCATCCGGGCAATATTTCAAAGAATTTTCAGCTGTTTTAGTGCTTTTTAGCTGAATTTTTGCGGTTATAGAACACATAAATAATAATTTTTTCCAATTAAATCTAACCTAAAATTTGGTAGTTTTGGGGATAAATGTCACTTTTTTTGGATAAACTTCATTACATCTTCGATCTTTGTTTTGGCAGTCATTTTAAGTATTCTGGATGGTTTGTAATTCCGGTACACCCAGTTGGAAATTATTTTCAAAGTGTCGATCTCATCAATCCTGAATTTATGGTACGCCTTCGAAAAAACAAAATCCTTGAAGAGCGCCCCGTGGAAATAAAGGTAATTTATCTCTTCTTTAATATTTTCCAGGTAGTCGCTATCAGTTTTGCTATCTTCATTTATTATAAATGTTTTTGCGGCTTTGCCGTTTACCATTAAAAATATTTCATACGCGTTTTCATCATTATCATTTCTGCATTTTATGATATAGTTCTGGAGTTCAACAATTGAATTTGTGAGTTCAATATTCAGCATCACTTTCTTCAGATCATTAATGTTATCTCTTATGTGCGAAGCGTGTTCAAAGTTCATTTCACCTGCTGCAATTTCCATTTCGCGCTCAAGGAATCTGACAGCGCCTTCTTCGGAATCAGAGAGCAGGAATTTATCAACCCGTTTAACTTCCCGGTGATACTCAGGTACCGATGATGTAAAATTGCACGGCGCGCCGCATTGGCCGATTTCATGGTACAGGCATGTACTGTGAGATTTTGCAGGTTTCAGGTTAATATCATCGCATTTGCGCAGCTTATATAGCTTGTTAATTCTTTCAATCAGATTATTTACTGTAAATGAGCTTGCGAAGGGTCCGTAATACTTCGCGCCATCGGGCAGTATTTCATACACCTTGTATATTTTGGGAAAAGTACGCTGCACATCTATTTTAATAAAAGGGAACTTGCGGTATGATTTAATGGCTGAATTAAACCTTGGCTTGTGGGTTTTTATCATACGGCTTTCTGCCAGGAGTGCAGAAAGCTCTGAGCCGGTGCATTCCCAATCTACCTTATGAACATAGCGCACAAGTTTTTTTATTTTACTTGTGTGAGATACGTTATGATAAAAGTATGAGCCAAGTCTTTCTTTAAGATTCTTAGACTTGCCTATGTAAATTATTTCATCTTTCTTATTCAGCATGAAGTATATTCCGGGCTGCCTTGGTACTTCTTTCAGATCGACCTTAATTTTCCTGAACCGTGGTGTTGTTTTAGTTTCATCATAGATCTTCCTGTGCTGAAATCCGAGGATATCATCAACTGTTTCAAATTCAAATTCATTTACAAGCTGGTCTATGAATATAGCCAGTATTTGTGCGGTAGCGCGGGCATCATCAATTGCGCGATGTTTGCGTTTTGCGTGAATGCCGAAGTGGCGTTTGAGTGAATCCAGTGATTTTGAGGGCAGTGCGCGGCTTAGCCTGCGCGCAAGCCTCGCCGTGCAAAGCGCGGGGTAGTCCAGTTTGTTATACCCTGCCCTAAGCAGCGAAGCATTCAGAAAGCTGTAATCAAATCTTACGTTATGTCCTCCAAGCACAGGAAAGACTGTATCACCGCCTTTGATGAAATCCAGTATACCCTGTGCAAGTTCTTCAAATGGAGGCTTTTTGTGCACCATTTCGTTTGTGATGCCTGTAAGCTGGGTAATATATGGCGGAACGAATTCACCGGGATTCATCAGGGTTTCGTATTCATCGATTATTTCGCCGCCCCGCATTTTTACTATTCCAATTTCAGTCATGCGGTTGCTTTCGGCACTCAAACCCGTGGTTTCAACATCAAACACTGTGAAAACAGTATCATGCAATGAGATAGTGTTATCTGTGGTGATAAGCGGTATGTTGGTTTTCGTTTTCAAAATTAATCAGATGCAAATTAATTAAATTAAACATAACTTTGTAAACCAATAATGAGACAATTCAACTTCAAAAAGCTTAACCGCTAATTTCACGAATGTACACGAATTTATATCGGGCTTACTTCAATTATCTATTTAGTACTTTGATTGCAGAAGTCAGAAACATGATTAATTAACAATGGATAATACACAGGAATTCTGGCAAAAAAGATGGTTAAATAACAAAACCGGATGGGATATCGGCTACGCGGCACCGCCCATAACTGATTATATTGATACAATTACGGATAAGAGCATTAGTATACTCATACCCGGTGCAGGCAATGCATATGAAGCTGAATATCTGCATAAAAACGGATTCACAAATGTTTATGTGATGGATATTGCTCCTAAACCGCTTGAAAATTTTAAGGAACGCGTAAAAGATTTTCCGGGGGAGCATTTGCTGAATGAAGATTTCTTCAAGCATACCGGTCAGTATGATCTTATTATTGAGCAGACATTTTTTATTGCAATTGACCCGGCTTTGCGCGGCAAGTATGCGCTTAAAATGCGTGAGCTTCTTAAGCCCGGCGGACATTTAACCGGTTTATTGATATTCAAAAATGAACCATCGCCCGGCGGACCGCCCTATGTTGATACAAAAGAAGAATACCTGCTGCATTTTGAAGGAGTACTTAACATTCAGAAATTTGAAATAGCGCAGAATTCCATTAAGCCCAGGGCAGGCTGGGAAGTATTTATTGATATGGTGAAGTGAAAAAACTTAACCACCAAGTCACTAAGTGCACTTAGAGATTGTTGGATGCTTTAATCATAAAATAAACCCCAGTCATCTTTGATGTCGTTTTCCTTATCAAAGGATTTCACCCATTCAACAAATAATATCCTGAAGTTCTCTATTTCATCTCTCAACAGTTTTAAATACTCGGGTTTTGAAAGTTTTTCAGCTTTACAGAATGATGTTTGAGTAAGCAATTCGCGGGCGTGTATCTTTATCAATACAGCATTTTCCATTCTGAGCGTATAGAGATCAGCCGCTTCAGCGCCGGCTAATTTGGGACCCAGCAAATAAGCATTCAGCAGCATTTGGTCTTTCATCATAAGCGTATCATCCTCTTCATTAATTGTTTCCGCAAGTGATGTTGTCAGCCTCCTGATATTAACCGCGCTTTTGTAAAGCGGCATTTCCTTCAGGCGCTTGCGCTCATTCTTTACTTCTTCCTCTGCTTCTTTGTAATCTTCTTCATCCATTTCATTGAAATATTCTTCAGGATCAAATCCTTCCTCACGGTTTTCATCGTCATCATCTTCTTCAAATGGATCTTTGGGATCAATTGCCATAATAATAATTTATTATATTTCTAAAATGATCTGTAAGCCAGAAAATATATTAGAGTAAGATATATCCAGGTAACAGCAAAAACTATGTGCATTACAGTTTCAAAAGTTTTGCCTTTCCACAGCTCCTTTGAGTAAACAAAGAACTGGAAAACAAGCCTTATGAACCAGAATATCGCAAAACCAAGCGATATTACCCTGCCAAACGGAGTAGTGATAAGCTCAGCAGAATAAAACAGGCTGAGCACTCCCATCATAAATACCGTGAGCGCTATAAAGAAAGTATGAACTACCATCATCTGCTTATTAATCAGACTCAGCGGCTCGAGCTCATCCTTCCAGTTGAATCGTTTTGGGAAAGCAACATGTACAATCCCCAAAATGATAAGTATTATTCCCGCAATTTTCAGATAAATTTCCATAAACCTGTTTACTTTACTTACGCTTTAGGTTGAAGATATTAAGAAATGGTGTGTGCTTAATTGTATCAACTGTGCTTAAACCTGCTTCTTTAAAATTACCCAGCCACGTTTTATGTGAGTGAAAATGGAAGAAACCGATATTGAATGCAAGGAAATTAGCAATATCCCGCTGGTGCTCAACTATTACTATTCTGCCATTATCACTTAACGCAGAAGCAAGCTGCTTGAAAAATTCAGTCCGTTCATCATTGTTCCTTATTTCATGTACTGCAAGTATAAGGAAAATTACATCAACTGATGATCTTTTCAGCAGAACATTATTAGTTTCAATTGTAACGGTGCCATTAAATGGCGGATATGCTTTCCTCGCCCGCTCAATAGATATTTCTGTATGTTTAGCCGGGTCATAGAAATCAAATACCTGTAAATTGCTATCGGGGAATCTGTTCTTCAGCAATTCACTTGTTTCATCAAAGCCTGCGTTAATGTTCACTATGTTTCCAGTTGCGGGAATGTTGAGTTTATTTATCCAATCCAATGAATAAAAATCCGATGCATCATAAACATAATACGATACAACCAGCGATACAAATATACTTATTGCGGCTAAAGTCGCGGCAATGGAAACAACAATTGCAATACTTTGCGGCAGGAATCTTTGAACGAAGATTAACAGCACGAGCAAAACTACCGAAATCACATAAAAATGCCAGTTGAAACGGATTATATTCAATACTCCCTGGAAAGGTTTTCTATTCATCCGTTCCACAACTCTTTCCGCCCTTTTTTCCAGTGGTAGGGTACATTTTCAACCATAAATGCATTTGCCAGTATAACACCTTTCAGTTTTTTATCTTCGATAAAACCAATTTTATCTTTCAAAACCTCAACCGGTTTCGGTGTCCAGTTCTGCCTTACACCTTCAATTATCAATACCTCTTTGTTTTTATCGTTATAGGTAAATGTAAACGGCAATGGACCCGCATACCTTCTTGCTTCAACCCAGTTGCTAAATGGTGTGTTTACCGGCAGGTCAATATTTTCATCTGCAGTTCTGACGGATATATCAAGCTTTGAGTTATCTGAATAGACAGAAACAATATTACGCTGGCGGGTGAATTTTATATCAGTGGTTGTATAATTATAATGAGTGAAGATGTTACCCCAGAATTCCATTTTCTTTTTGTTGGTCTGCGATTTAAGGATATAGAGTCCCCGCATTTTTTTACCTTTGGAATTCGTGAAAGTTACAAATACCCTGTAGCCTATCAAAATAAAATCATTGCCTGTGAATTTTGGGAAACCCTTCGGGCGGAGCTTTTTCGTTTTAACCAGCGCAACGGCCAGGAACGCCCATTTATCATTAAATACATCAAGCTCAAGGCACTCCGGAATGAATTTTTCAAGCTCAGCCTTAGGCACAGCATAAGTGAGTACAAGTGAGTTCTCGAAGAATGTTTCAACAGTGAATGGATGATCTTTTAGTGTGAACATCAGGAAGCCTTCGGCTTAATTATAAATTCATTAACATATACAACACATACAAACACCAGCGCAATTATTATGTTCATTCTGCCAAAAAGCAGAAGATCGGGGACAAGAATAAATTCCAGAATATTCATTGTCAAAACTATAATGATCTGCATAACAGCCGCCAAACGGGAAAATTTCCTGCTGATGACCCAGATGAACATACAAATTTCAAGAACGCCAATTACTTTTACTGCTATAAAAGAAATATCACTTCCCAGTATTTTTGATACAATTTGCTTGTGTCTTGGAACGAATCCAAGTACTTTGGCATACAAACCGTTTATCAGCCATACAAGAGATATAAGGATAGTGAGGACTTTATGGATGATGGATTTTTGCAATGTGTTATTTATAATTCTTCAATACGCCTTCGGCAAGTTCAATAACGCGAGTTTTAAGTTCAGGGGGTTCAATTACTTTTACGCCTTCGCCGCGGGTGACTATCCACCCGGCAATTTCATCTAGTGAGTTCACAGTAGCTGTATATTCAATTGAGCCGTCAGGCATTGTGGCAAATGTTTCGGAATCCAGCAATTGTTTGGGTTTTAATCTATCTGCCCAGTATGAAGAAAATGATAGCTTGATCTTAAAAGTATCTTCGCCCAGCCAGCTGCGGAATGAGTATTTAAATACATCATCAATTTTTTCTTTTGATACAGGCTTAAATGTCCTTGGCGAAGCTTTGGCGTGCATTATCTTATTCATCAGGAATTGTTTAATCCTGCCTTCATTCAAGGTCAAGAGCCGCCAGTAATTATCCGTCTGGAAAATAAGCAGCGGTGAAATTTCCAGTGAGCGCTCATATACATCGGCATCTTTTTCATAATCAATTACAGCCATCGTGTTTGTATCAATGCACATCTGCAAAACGACCATGTTTGCCAGTGCTTCTTCCTTCAGGCGGGTTACAAGCAAGGCAGTTGATTTTTCTACAAAACTACCTGATGATATCAGTGCGGAATATTGTTTGATAAGTTCACGTATCTTTTCAGCCGAAGGCTTTTTATCAATTATCACTCCTTTGCCCTTTGCTGAGTGTATCAGTATTCCTGAAGTACGGAGATCATTTAAATCGCGTTTAATAGTAAGCTCTTCCACTCCGAACAGTTGTGCAAAATCACTTAAGGACATACCCTCGTAATTTTTGCCAAGGCACAGCCCCAAAATTTCGATTTGGCGCTTGAATTTTATTTTAAAGTCCAGCATAAGCCGTAAAATAAGAGCAATTTTATGCTAATTCACGGGTTAATTTTTTGCATAACGAGTGAAGTTTGAACACACCCCGTCCTTCGGACACCACATGTCAAAGCCAGTTCTTCGACCTCTCAAGAGGGGAATTTACAATCGGTTTCATCAAAAATGATAAAAAAACGGAATAAATTTATGGAACATTAACATTTTCAAAAAAGTATCATTCAATGATACACATAGAGGTCTTTTGGGGAATATATTTGTAGAGTAATTAAGAAAGGAGAAATAAAATGGTATCATTAAAGAATTTTGTAGAGGATTTAAGGGAAGAAAGACGCGAGCAAAAAGACCGCGGACTTATGGCGTTAACACTCGGACTCATGGTATTTTTCCTGGTGCTCAGCATCTGGGCAGTGTAAAGAGAATCTTAATTAAATATAAAGAAATAAGGAATAACTAAAATGAATAACACAATAAACTCAAATAAAGTAATAAGGATCAACCAGTCAGATGTACTTGCGGCAAACATCTGCAAAAACGTAATTAAGGAGCTCATATTGCGCTCAGATAAATACAACGTATCACCTGTTAAGTTCAATACGCTTGTGAAAGCTTATTATACACTCGAAAGCTTCCCGGTAAAGAAGATCACAGGTTACATTGATATATCGGCAAATACCCATTTGCCCGGCGGCTCGCTTGATTACAGCTCATTTACAATAGGCGAGGATTACTTTGAAGTTTACACCGGTTTTGTTAGCTATGAAGGCGGCGAGTGTGATGACAGTTCATGGGAAAAGATATATTCATCAAAAGATGAAACGCACAGAACAAGTTTTGTAAAAGCTATGGAGTGCTGGGCAGAGAGTTTCCTGCTTCATCTTGATGAAAACCCGGCAAGATCACTGCTTATCATTGACCGCTCACAGCTTGAAGGCGACCAGTCAGTTCACGCAGAAATAGTACCCGATCCTGTTGTTGTTACACCTGAATATGCAAAGTATGCCAGGGCTGATTACGAAGAAGTTCCGTTTTAGTTCGGCAGGGTATTTTAAATAGATTTGTTACACCATCCTTACAGATTAATCAGGAAGGACAGTCACCCGCAGGCTGTCCTTTTTTTATTTGTGCGGATTCGATCTGTTAACATGGATAAAAAAACAGGGCAGCGGTAAACTGCCCTTTAACGGAGGTAAATATATTTGTGAAGCTCAATTAACAATTTGTACTACTTGGCAGCTTTATCCATATAGCTTTTCAGCGAGCTATCCAAAGCCGGTTTCTGGCTTACCGCTGTTTGCCAGTCTTTTAATGCATTTGGCTTATCCAATGAATTGAAGAATGAGAACCCGCGGTTTACATATGCATCAGTCAGATTCGGGTCAAGCTCAATTGCTTTTGTGTAATCGCTAATTGCCTTAGGATACTGTTTCAGGTTTGCGAACGCAAACCCGCGCGCGTTGTAATTTAGCGCGGCAGTTGAACCAAGTTTTATAGCTCTATCAAAATCTTCAACCGCGAACTGGAATTGGTCTGTATTCAAAAATACATAACCCCTGTTAATGTACGCATCTGCCAAAGTTGAATCAGTTTGAATAGCCTTATCATAATCAGGCAGCGCATCAAATAATCTTTTCATATTTGAATATGCGTAACCGCGCGTATTGTAATACACGGCGCGTTTTGGATTAAGCTCAATTGCCTTTGTGAAATCACTTACAACATTCTCAAATTTATTCAGACTTAAGTAAGCGAATCCACGGTTTGAATAAGCATCTTCATACTTCGGATTCATTTCAAGTGCTTTGGAGTAATCCTTTACCGCCTGAATGTAGTCTTTCAGTAGTGCGTAAACGTATCCGCGCCTGTTTATGTATATTGCGCTTTTGGGATCCTTTTCCACAGCCTTTTCGTAATCTTCCATCGCCTTGCCGTATTCATTCATTGTAATGTAAATGTAGCCGCGCGCATCGTAGAATCTTGCTGAATCAGGTGCAATATCAATTGCTTCTGTTAAGTCTTCAATTCCTTTGGGTAAGTTGTTTCTTGAAACATTTAAAACTCCGCGGTGATACCAGGCTGTCTGGTTTTTTTTATCCATTTCAATAGCCTTGTTGTATTCATTCATCGCGTCATCAAGCTTGCCTTTATTCTGAAGCTCAATTCCTGCTTTAAGGTGTTTTGCTGATTCTTCAGGGTTTCTTCCAGCGCAGCCTAAAATAAGAGCGGATAATATCAAAACAATAATTAAGTATTTATATAACATATTTAAGTTGAATTTTTGTAATAATTATAGTAAGTTTAGATAATTAAAAAACCAAGTGTAATACCGTAAAAAAGTTAGAAATCAGATGAAAAATCACTTAAAAACAGCATTTTCAATTTTATTCCTTTTAGTGTTGATTGCAGGCTGCAGTAAAGATAAGGGAAAAAATTTTGTAGATAATTACAAAGTTCAGTCAAAAGATACAATAGATATAAACAAAGACCAGTACAGGATCGCAGAAATTTTTGAAGGAGATAAAAGCCAGATGCACGACCTTATTAAAGGTCCTGCAACATTTGATATTATGCACCAGGGAAGCGGCCCTTATAAGATTATACTTCTTAAAAATGATGGAACAGTATTCGCAGTCCTTGCAGAAGGTACCGGTGATTTTAAAGGCAAGAAAGAGCTTGTAATACCCGAGACAACCGCTTATATACTTGATGTTACAACAACCGGAAAGTGGTCTGTTTACAGGGAGTAAAATTTTAATAATTTGTAAATAAAAAGGAATGACAATTTAAGTCATTCCTTTTTTTGTTTCCCCACTTAAATCCGTTTCCGTTTTTAAGTTCAATATTTTTGTTTTGAATGCTACCTTATCAGCGGACGTATCTTATTTATCTTTGGTCTTAACTCTGTTTCATATGCTCTATTCAGCAGAATTGCCTGCTCCCAGTCACGCGCAGCTTCTTTGAATTTACGCTGTGCAAGATATGAAGTACCCCTGTTGTAATAGCCTTTTGCAAGCCTTGGATCCTTGAAGACTACGGTATCATACTGAAGTACTGCTGAGTCAGGCTTACCCAGAATATCATAAATATTCCCTTTGTTAAAATTTGCTATGGTATCATCCGGTTTAAGGTAGAGCACCATATTATAATCAGTCATTGCTGAGTCGTAAATTTTAAATCTTTCATATGCATTGCCCCTGTTCATGTAAGCGGAGTGATTTGTCTGGGTTAGCCTGATATATTCATTATAATCAGAGATAGCTTCGCGGTAGAATTTAATGTTCTGAAAGTGATTGCCTCTATCTAGATACGGCCCCGGGTTAACGGGTTTTTTCTTTATCAGTTCATTAAGCTCTTTGAATGCCTGGGTATTCCATACTTTATAGATACTATCTCTTGGAATGCTGTAACCTCTGTGATATGATTCCAGCGAATCCCTGTAATCAAAATTACCTGTTCCGTAAATATCGGTGCTATCACGCTGCCTTATCAAATTGGAATCGATAAGCTCGCGGATTATTTCATCATACTTAACCAGCTCAAGTGAATCCTTTTCCCGGCGAAGCTCAGATTCACTCTTTTTTGTACAGCCGTTAAATGTGACTGAAACGGCAAGAATAAAAAATGCAGCAATATAAATTGTAATTTTGCTCATAAACTTTGATATTTTATAAAGAATTCAAATATATTGAATTAGATACATAATTATTAAACAAAAATTAAGTATTGCAAAGATTAGCTATTTTAGGTTGTATATGAATACCGTACATACGGCATTTAAATTACGGTAGAAGAAAAGCGAATAGTCTATTTTTCAGCGTTTTTTTAGCTTTTTATTCTTAGCCATTGATTCAGCAGCCAGCTTCTTTTTATACAGTAAAATCTTCTTCAAGAGGGTTTTGTTACTTACAGCAAGAATTTCCATTGCCAGCAAACCTGCGTTCTTCGCGTTGCCTATGGCAACAGTCGCAACCGGAATGCCTGCCGGCATTTGCACAATTGAAAGCAGCGAATCAATTCCTTCAAGTGCCTTTGATCTGATGGGCACCCCGATTACGGGCAGGGGTGAGTGAGATGCTGCCATACCCGGTAAATGCGCCGCGCCACCTGCGCCCGCGATTATGATCTTTATTCCGCGTTTATGGGCTCCTTCGGAATATTGTGCCATAAAATGCGGTGTGCGGTGAGCCGATGTAATTTTCACTTCATAAGCCACGCCGAATTCTTCGCATACATTTGCGGCTTCCTGCATTGTGGGAAGATCAGAATCGCTCCCCATAATTATTCCGATGATTGGTTTTGTTTTCATAGTACGTTGTCGTTTCTTTTTTCAGGATTTATGCAAAAGAACGCATAAAATTAAATTACAATTTTCTTCTCTGCTGTTTTTGCTTTCTTCAGAATTACTTTCGCATCACTTCCTGTAACGGTAATGTGCCCCATTTTCCTTCCTATGCGTGAAGATCTCTTTCCGTAAACGTGGAGGTGTATATCTTTATCTCTCAAAGCATTATTGTAATTTTTAACCTCACCCGATCCGTTTGTTTTGCCCAACAGGTTAATCATAACCGCCGCAGGATTCACCATTTCAGCTGAACCAAGAGGTAATCCTAAAACAGCGCGCACGTGATTTTCGAACTGCGAGGTTACACATCCTTCAATGGTATAATGACCCGAATTATGCGGTCTTGGAGCCATTTCGTTAACAAGAATTCTGCCGTCTTTGGTATAGAACATTTCTACACCGAAAAGTCCGAACCCCTTTACGGCTTTAACACAATCGAGTGCAATTCTTCTTGCCTTGGCTAAGATATTTTGATTCAGTTCAGCCGGTGCAATTACAGTATGGCAAATGTGGTTCTTCTGAATTGTTTCAACAACAGGATAGACGCAGGTTTCCTTTTTTGTTCTTGCTGCCATTACAGCAAGCTCTTTGGTAAAAAACACGAATTCTTCTGCGAGCAGCTTCGAATGCCTGCGGGTAAGCTTATCAAACGCCGCTATGAATTGATTTTTATTTTTTACCAGCGCATTACCATAACCGTCATAACCCATTTTCCGGGATTTAAGCACAAAGGGCAAGCCCAGCAATTTAACAATTTTTTCATAGTCAGCTTTATGTTCCGCCCCCGTGAATTTTGGCAGGGGAATATTATGTTTGCTCAGTGTTTCTTTCTGAATGAGCTTATCCTGAATGAGCGAAATTGTCACCGAGGACGGAAACACTTTTTTCCCAAGTGATTCAAGATATTCAAGAATATGATAGTCAATAAACTCATTTTCAAGTGTGATAACATCTGAATGTGATGCCAGTTTTCTGAGGAGCTTTTTATCTGTTGCAGGACCGGTAATTTCTATAGATGTGAGCTGCCCAGCCGGTGAGCCTGCTTCTTTTTCCAGAATAGCGACATCAAATCCCATGCGTTTTGCCGCCATAGCGGACATTCGGGCTAATTGCCCGCCGCCCAAGATCCCTATACATTTTGGTTTATTCAACTATCCTGAAGAAGTGATATTGATTAGTTAGAAATGAATTGATCTGAAAGACAAATATCAAAAAAAATTTGAAGAAATAAAATCTAATTATCAATTGGGGTAACAGTAGAATGAAACTGGAGTTTAATTTACAGCATGTGCTTTTACAAGCTCAAGTACTTCGCCAACGGCATCTTCATTATTTGTAGAGTTTGTTACATAATCAGCTTTGCGTTTTAATTCCGGTATTGCGTTTTGGACGGCAATATTATATGCTCCAAAATCAAAGAGCGGCATATCGTTGTGCCAGTCACCAATAACAGCAACGTTCTTTTTATCAAACCCAAGATGCTTTACCAGGCGTTTAACGCTTTCAAGTTTGTTGCTTTGTTTACTTTTGATTGTAAGCAGGTAGTAGTCGTTGCGGGGTGATTTTGTAACACTCAAACTTACTCCAAGCTTTTCAAAAAAACCAAAACTGTGCTTAATATGCTTCATGCTGGCTTTATCTTCACAGTATATCAGTATTTCCAGAATATCTTTCACGCCTGTAAAATCGGGTACCTCTTTTATGGGAGCGGAGAGCTTTGTGTATTCTTTCACAACAGCATTGTTGGGAGTTACAAATAAGCTGAATTCATCGCACATTGTAATTTTACCATAATTGCTTTCAGCCAGCGAAATAGCTTTATGTACGAATGAATCTTTAAGCGTACCCCTGTAAACTGCTTCGCCTTTTCTGCCTTTAATAAGCGCGCCGTCAAGAGTCACAAACGGAATATCAATTTCAAGATCATCAGCAATGTGAGCGGAATAATGGAATGACCTTGCAGAAGACAACGTGCAGAATATATTCTGTTTTTTCAGCTCTTTGGCAAGCTGCAGTGTTTTTTCTCCAACGTTTCCATGCTGGTCAACCAGCGTCCCGTCAATATCAATGACTATTAATCTTATGTCCTTAAGCCTGTGGGTCAAATTTCAAATATTAATTCAGATAGTTATCTACTGTAAACAGGTTATTTAACTGTTTGCTAATTTAGCTATATGAATGCTTAAAAAAAATTCAATTTTGCGGTTTTGTAGTCCATGATGCAAACTAATCCTACAAATTGAATTGAAAAATGCCTTAATTTATTCTACTGAATTTGAACATACTAATTAGTAATTTTGTAAGATATGAAGTACAATTTTAATGAAATTGAGAAAAAATGGCAGGATTTTTGGGAAACTAATAAAACCTTTGCCGCAAATATTGATCACACCAGACCAAAGTACTACGTACTTGATTTCTTCCCTTATCCTTCAAGCGATGGTTTGCATGTTGGTCACCCCGAGGGTTATACGGCAACAGATATAATTGCGCGGTATAAAAGAATGAAGGGCTTCAATGTTCTGCACCCGATGGGCTGGGATGCTTTCGGTTTGCCCGCAGAACAGTTTGCTATTAAAACCGGAATACACCCAAGGATAACAACGCAAAAAAGCATTGATAATTTTAAGCGTCAGCTTAAGTCAATCGGGTTATCAATTGATTGGGATAGAGAAATTGCAACCATTGATCCTAAGTATTACAAATGGACACAATGGATATTCATGCAGCTTTATAAAAAAGGTCTTGCATACCAGGCCGAAATTGCTGTGAACTGGTGCCCTGAGCTTGGAACAGTACTTGCAAACGAAGAAGTACCCGAACAGATAGAAAAAGGTTACACTGTTGTGCGCAGACCTATGAAACAATGGATGCTGAAAATCACTGAGTATGCCGAAAGATTACTCATCGATCTGGATATGCTTGACTGGCCCGAAAGCACAAAAGAAATGCAGCGCAACTGGATAGGGAAATCAGAAGGCGCAAGAGTAACGTTCAAGATTGCCGGCGAGGATTCAGGCTTTGTTGAAGTCTTCACAACACGCCCCGATACTCTTTGGGGTGCTACGTATATGGTGCTGGCACCTGAGCATCCATTGGTTGATAAGATCACTACTGCTGAATGCAAAACTGCTATTGATATTTATAAAGAAAATGCGAAGCACAAGAGCGATCTTGAAAGACAGGCGCTTGAAAAAGATAAATCAGGTGTGTTTACCGGCGCATATGCAGTGAATCCCGTGAATGATGAACAAATACCCATATGGATAAGCGATTATGTGCTGATGGGTTACGGCACGGGCGCAATAATGGCTGTTCCGGGTCATGATGAACGTGATTGGGAATTCGCGACAAAATTCCATTTACCGATAATTGAAGTTGTAAAGCCTGCCGGCGGTGAAACCATTGATGTTATCAAAGATGCGTTTGCTTACGAAGGTATTTCTGTGAATTCAGGTTTTATCAGCGGACTTAAAACCGAGAAAGCTAAGAAAAAAGTAATTGAGTGGCTGGAAGCCAAAGGTTTTGGCAAGGGTACAGTTCAGTACAAGTTGCGCGACTGGCTGTTTTCACGCCAGAGATTCTGGGGTGAACCGTTTCCGGTTATTCATTTGGAAGATGGTACCGTAAAGTTACTCCCTGAAGATGTATTGCCTGTAATGTTGCCTGAAGTTGATAATTATAAAACCATTGGAACGGGTGAGAGTCCCCTGGCGGGCATTAGTGAATGGGTAAATACCACCGACCCCGAAACAGGTAAACCCGCTAAACGCGAAACCAATACAATGCCTCAATGGGCAGGTTCATGCTGGTATTACTTAAGGTTTCTTGATCCAAACAATGATAAGGAATTTGTAAATAAGGATCTGGAAAAATATTGGATGCCCGTTAATTTGTATTTAGGCGGAGCTGAACATGCGGTACTGCATTTGCTTTATGCAAGGTTCTGGCATAAGGTATTGTTTGACCTTGGTTATGTATCAACCCGCGAGCCTTTTGTAAGGCTGTATCACCAGGGAATGATACTAGGCGAAGATTCTAATAAAATGTCAAAGAGCCGCGGAAATGTTATCAATCCCGATGATGTAATTTCGGGTTACGGCGCTGATTCATTAAGACTGTTTGAAATGTTCCTCGGACCGCTTTCAGCAACAAAGCCCTGGTCAACCAATGGCATTGAGGGTGTTTACCGTTTCCTGAATAAAATTTGGCGGCTTATAGTAACTGAAGAGGGTGGCATTAATCCCAAGATCACGGATGCAAAACCTGAAGGCGACGCTGAGAGGATTATGCACAAGACAATAATGAAAGTTACCGAAGATATTGAAGATATGGATATGAGGTTCAATACCTGTGTAAGTGAGCTGATGATATATGTGAATGAAATTTCCAGGTACGAAATGATTCCAATGCAGCTTGTTGTTACATTAATAAAGTTGCTCTCACCATTTGCGCCGCATTTGGCAGAGGAGCTTTGGAGCAGGCTTGGTAACAATGGTACAATTACATTTGAAAAATGGCCGGAGTTTGATCCCGCAAAAGTGCAGAAAAATGTTGTTACAATTATCGGGCAGATAAACGGAAAAGTAAGATCAAAGATAGAAGCCGAAACTGATACACCGGATGAGAAGCTTATTGAACTTATGAAACAGGATGAGAAGATTAAGACATACATTGACGGCAAACAGATAGTTAAAGAAATTGTTGTAAAGAATAAGCTTGTTAATATTGTAGTAAAATAATTTATGAATTACCATCACAGCATACATTTTACCCTGGAAGAAGCAAACGAAAAGCTGGATAAAATAAAGGATGATATTGAAGAGATGATCAACCTGAAGCGTAAGCTTGATCAGAAAGGCTATGATGTATATTCACACCGCTATTTGGGCGGTTCAGGTCCAAACGGCAAAGGTGCATTCCCGGAGGAAATGGAGAGGCTTATTGATATCCTCAGGGAATTGACCGATGACGGAGTGATGGTTAAAGGGATCGACAGGGGGCTGGTTGACTTTCCGCACCTGCGCAACAATGGTGAAGAGGTTTATCTTTGCTGGAAATTTGGCGAAGGTGAAATTAACTGGTGGCACACAATCCCCGATGGGTTTTCAGGCAGAAGAAATATCAATGAATTATAATTTTTTTAGAGGGAACAGCATATCTGTTCCCTTTTTATATTAATACAGAGATAAACATAAAAAAATGGGAATAATAAATAAAGTAGTAGTAGGAACCCTGCCGCTAGTTCCAAAAAGTATCGTAAGAAGATTTGCGAATCGTTATATAGCCGGCGAAACACTTGAACATGCTGTAGCAACATCAAAAAAACTGAATGCAAAAGGTATAATGGGTACAATTGATGTTCTTGGCGAGGATGTTTTCAGTAAAGAGGATGCAACACGCTCCAAAGATGAATGTCTTTTAGTGCTTGATGCAATAAATAAACATAAACTGAACTCTAACCAGTCAATTAAACTTACTTCACTTGGTCTTAAGATAGATCTCGATTTCTGTTTAAGCAATGTTAACGAAATTTTCGCAAAAGCTAAGAGCTATAATATTTTTGTGAGAATTGATATGGAAGATTCAAGTGTAACTTCAGATACAATTCATATTTTTAACGAGGCAAGAAAAACATACAGCAACTGCGGAATTGTACTGCAGTCATACATGCGCAGAACTTATGAAGATGCCGCTAAACTGATCGAGAGCGGGACAAACTTCAGACTTTGCAAGGGAATTTATGTAGAACCCGTTGAAGTTGCTTACAAAGAAAGACAGGAAGTGCGCGATAATTTTTTAAAAGTGTTAAAACTTATGCTTGAAAAAGATTCTTATGTAGGAATTGCAACACATGATGAATATTTGATTGACGGCGCATACAAATTAATTAAAGAGCTTAAAAAACCCAATGACCGGTATGAATTCCAGATGCTGCTGGGAGTTAGAGAAGGTATGCGAGATAAGATAGTGAAAGATGGACACAGGATGCGGATATATATCCCGTTTGGTACGCACTGGTACCAGTATTCAATCAGGCGTTTCAAGGAAAATCCTAAAATGGCTGGATATGTTGTAAAGAGTATTTTGACCGGAGGGAAGTAAAACGAAATTTTTCTAAAAACAAAAAAGGCTGTATCTGAAAAGATACAGCCTTTTGATTTATTATTTATAATGATTTTACTGCTCTTTAACAGTTTCACCGGTTTTAATTGTAACAGTGCCCTTATCTGAATCAAATATTGTTTCGAAGGTTTTTAAATTATCCTTTGCCGGACCCTGTGTGACTTTTCCGTCCATTGTATATTCAGACCCATGGCACGGGCAAACGAATTTATCGCCTTCAAGCTCAACATCACATCCTTTATGGGTGCAGATAGTTCTTACCGCTAGGAAACTTGTTTCCGAGCTCCTGATAAGCATTAATTCATCATTTATCTTCACGCTTCCGCCTGTTTTAGTAAGCGCGGCGTTTTCAGAGAGTTTTACAATAACATCATCACCGGTCTTGCGGAATACCGCTTTTGCAGCAGTTGCTGATCTTGTCAAAGCTTCGATGTTTATGGTTGAAAGCATTGCTCCCGAGGCTATTACACCCACGGCTGAACGCTTTATGAAATCTCTTCTTGATAATTTGCCTGCCATATTCGGAAAATCTCCTTAATAATGTTTGTTTACCCTTTTTGAACTTTACTGATATAAAATTAAGATATACTTATTTAACAATCAATATAATTACACTAAATTTACAGTTATTTACAAATTAAACAGTTATTTAATCAAAAGCAATCTTTTGAATCAGGGTTGTGTAGCAGTATATTCATAACGAATACAATTCAATTGAATAAAGTTAAATTTACAGGTAATTTACAGAATTAATATTAAAAAAACCTAAAATTACAGTTAATAATGAGTTTAGAGCAAGATATCGAAAAATACTTTTCAGCGGGCGAGCTTAACACTGCCGATAAGAAAAAAGCCATGGCTGCATTCAAGGAAATGGTTAAACTTCTTAATGCCGGTACTGTACGCAGCGCTGAAAAAACCAGTGGTTCGTGGAAAGCCAACACATGGGTTAAAAAAGGCATACTGCTTGGCTTCAGGCTTGGCAAGAATAAAGATATGTCAATTTTTAAACAGATGTTATTTTTCGATAAGGATACCTTGCCAATTAAACCGATGAAACTGGTCGATGGGGTAAGAATTGTACCGGGAGGCTCGACCATACGCACGGGTGCGTATATAGGCAAAGGTGTAATTTGTATGCCGCCAATGTATGTTAATATCGGTGCTTATGTTGATGATAATTCATTGATTGATTCGCACGCGCTTGTTGGTTCCTGCGCGCAGCTTGGGAAGAAAATTCACCTTTCGGCAGCAGCCCAGATAGGAGGAGTACTAGAGCCGATAAATTCAGTACCGGTAATAATTGAAGATGAAGTAATGATTGGCGGCAACTGCGGAATATATGAAGGCACAATTGTACAGCGCAGAGCTGTGATTGGCGCGGGTTGTATTATAACAGGCTCAACACCTGTTTACGACACCGTTAAAGGAAAAGTTTACCGCAAAACCAAGGATGAACCGCTGGTAATTCCAGAAGGTGCTGTTGTTGTTGCGGGTTCAAGACCGCTTGTAAATCAGTACGGAATTGAAAATCACCTTTCGGTTTACACTCCCGTTATAATTAAATACCGCGATGAAAAAACTGATGCGGGAACAGCGCTTGAAGAGAGCTTGAGGTGAATACGTCAGACGTCAAACGTGAAATGTGAAACGCGAGACTTGAAAACAAATTTTATCATGAGTAGCCACGAGCTTCAGCTCGTGGGAGTAGTATAGGAAGATAAACGGCTTTCTCCGAAGGAGTGCCTTTAGCAAGCCGCAATTTTGATTTTAATTTAGTTTATTTTTTACCATCATGCAAAACCACCACATTCTTCCCAAGGGTTTTGAACCTCGCACCGTTTTTTTGTACAACTGTGATAGTGATGTGCCCTGTTTTGCTTGTATTTATATCTCTCACGGTACCGGATTTTCCAGCATGTGTTCCACCAACAACCTTACATTTGTCTCCATCTTTTAATTTTTCTGCTTTTTCAGTTGTCATGCTATTAGGTATTAGTTTTTATGGATGATATATAACTATAGCAGTAAAACCACCATTATCCAAATATACTCAATGCGGGAATTTTTTACTATGAACTATTCGCAAATACGGTTAATTTTGAGTGATCGATACTGTAAATTAAAAATGAAGTCATCTTGAAATACGCCATTATATCCGATGTTCATGCAAATCTTGAAGCAGTCGAAGCATGCTTCAGGGAAATTGAAAAATTAAAAGCTGACCGTGTAATTTGTCTTGGTGACCTGGTCGATTACTGCGCACAGCCAAATGAAGTAATTTCTATCATAAAAAATAAATGCGATGTTGTAATTCTTGGCAATCACGATGAAGCGCAATATAAACATTCAATTTCAGATCGGTTCAGGGAGTTTGCGAGGATATCATCTGTACATACAAGGGGAGTCCTTGATCCGGTCCACCTGAAATATATAAATTCCCTTTCTCCTACTCACTCAGAAAATGATTTATTCTTTGTTCATGCATCGCCTTTTGAACCTTCCGCTTACAGTTATGTATTAGATGAAGAAACCGCTTCGGCAAATTTTAATGCTTTCAAAGAAAGAATTTGTTTCATTGGCCACTCTCACAGACCCGTTATATTTGAAAGCTCTGACTCCGGAGTAAAAATTATTCCTGAAGGAAAACTGAATGAAAATAGCCGCTATATCATAAAGGTTGGCAGTGTGGGTCAGCCTCGTGATGGAAATAATAAGTTATCATTCG
>JABFSP010000093.1 GCA_013140565.1 Ignavibacteria bacterium | reverse complement strand
CGGAGTTTATGGTTTATCAGTGGTCACGGCTGTGACGGCTCAGAATACCAAGGGTGTGCAATCATCACTTAGCATGCATCGAAAGATCATTGATGCTCAGCTTAAGAGTGTGTTCGATGACTTCGATATCAAAGCTGCAAAGACCGGAATGCTTGCAGGAGCCGGCGCAATTGAGCTGATTGCACGGTACATGAAAAAAAGAAAAAACATAAAACTGGTTGTAGACCCCGTTATTTATTCCAAGAATTCTTATACGATGCTGAATAAACAGGGGATAGGCTCACTGAAAAAATTGCTGCTTAAACAGACATATTTGCTTACTCCAAATATCCCTGAAGCTGAAATTCTAACGGGAATGAGCATCGATTCACTTGATGACCTCGAAACTTCTGCATTAATGCTGTTTGAGCTTGGCGCAAAAAATGTGCTTGTAAAAGGGGGACATTTAAAGCATTCAATCGGTCTGCCATTAGGCACAGATGTGCTTTTTGACGGCAAACGATTCTACTTATTCAACACAAATTATATTTCAACGGGTAATACCCACGGAATTGGATGCACGCTTTCAGCGGCAATTACAGCTAACCTGGCTTTAGGTTATAATTTAATTTCATCAATAGATAAAGCCAAGGCGTATGTTGTTAAATCATTAAAGAGAACCCAGAAGATAGGTAAAGGGTTTAATCCTGTAGAGCAGTAAATAAAAATTTAATTCTATGAAACAGAATATAGATCTGAATAAAATTCTCAAAGAAGTGAAGTATAACACTTCGCGCAGCGGCGGCAAAGGCGGTCAGAATGTCAATAAAGTTGAAACCAAGGTAGAACTTGTTTTTAATATCAATAATTCCATGACAATTGATGATGAAGTGAAAAAGTTACTAATTAAGAAATTATACAATAAGCTTGATTCGGAATCAAACGTCAGAGTAACCTCGCAAACAGAACGCACACAGCTGGGAAACAAAAAGAAGACCATAGAAAAATTCATTAAACTGCTTGATAATGCCCTAATTAAAGAGAAATTCCGTATAAAGACAGTTAAAAGTTACACCAGCAAACAACAGGTACTCGAAGAAAAACGCAAACACGCTCAGAAGAAAAAAGAGCGCAGAACCAAGGATTTTGAAATAGAATAAATAATAGCTGAATCAATTAGTTTTTCCATATAAACAGATATACTTTTAAACGATTTTTTTCATTAATTTAGCTTAATTACAATAATAAGTTACTGCTAAAACTATGAAAAATGTCACAGGCTTTATTGCAATTGTACTTTTATTAATTTTTGCCAATCCTTTTCAATTACTTTCCAAAGACCATTTTATTTATTACCAGGGCTCCAGACTTTACATGAGCAAAGTTGATAATTTTATTGCCGTAAAGTTTAAAGATAATACGCCTAATTCAGAAATGAACAGGGTCAATAATACTATTTCACCACTGGTTAAAAGCAGAAATGATTTCACCGCTTCATCAAAGCTGAATAATTTTTATTCCGTTTCAGTTATTGAACTCAATGAAAAAGCTCTGCAAAGTCCTTTTGCTATGGAAAATATTCAGCAATCCTTAAAAGGATTCAGCAATGTTCAGTACATTGGCTCTGCATATAAATACAATGATAAGGTTCTGCATCTTTCGCTAGGTGAGATCATTGTAAAATTCAAAAAAAATGTATCACGGTTTGATATTGATAATCTGAACAGGCTGTATAGATCTGCAATAATTGAACAGGTAACCGGATTTGAAAATACTTATTTAATTTCTATTGACCCTGGCAGTATAGATGATGTTTTTGATGCTTCGAATAAATATGCTGTAACGCAGTTTGTAGAATTTGCGCATCCAAATTTCATCAGATCAGGAATGCTGCTGGAAGTGAAAAATAAATCAGGGAGCGGTGAGCATAATCACTTGGTTAACAATGATGCAACGATTCCAAATGATACTCTGACACCAAGAATGTGGAACCTGAACAACACAGGCAATAACATTCCGCAAAATGTACAGGGTACACCGGGCTGCGATATGAATATGTTCAATGCATGGGATATTACTACAGGTAATCCTAATGTAATGATAGCAATTGTTGATACAGGTATAGATACGAATCATACTGATCTAAAGCCTAATTTATGCGACAGGAGTTTCTGGTATGATGCTTATGATAATGACCAGAAGCCATATGATGAATATTACCATGGAACTGGAGTTAGCGGGATACCAAGCGCAGCAGGAAATAATATTGCCGGTAATGCAGGTATTGCTTTTTCCAGCCAGGTAATGCCCGTAAGGGTATTTGGACCCGCACCGGCGGGGTTTACAACTGACCTTATATTAGCGAAAGGTTTGAACTGGTCCTGGCAGCATGGCGCATGCGTTATCAATTGCAGCTGGGGTGGAGGTATACCCGGCTCACTCATTACATTTTCAATACTGAATGCTGTAAATTTCGGCAGGAACGGTAAAGGTACTGTGGTTTTTGGCGGTGCCGGTAATGCTGATACAAGTCTTGTGATATATCCTGCTTCAATGCCTGAGGTTATTGGTGTTGGCGGGTTGAGTCCATGTTACCAGCGAAAGAGCCGTATAAGCTGTGATAACAATGGCGGCTTTCAGGATTGGGGTGCCTGTTATGGTGAAGGGATGGAGCTTGTTGCTCCTTGCACGTTCATAGGTACTACCGAGCTTGGCGGCGGCTGGTGTGTGTGCGGTAACGGTACATCTGATTCTTCTCCTATGGCGGCTGGTGTAGCCGCATTAATGCTGAGCAAGAATATTAATCTCTCGGGTGATTCAGTTAAACTCATAATGGAAAAGTTTGCCCGCAAAGTAGGTAACTACAGTTATAATGTGCCAAAAGAAAATGGCATGTGGAACAATGAAATGGGATACGGGATGATCGATGCAAAAATTTGTCTTGATAACACTCCCGCCGGCCCCACGGTTATTTATGACCAGGTTCCGCCTATGATAACTATTTATCCGCCTGAATCAAATGTGTATACATCGCCAATAACAGTTGATGCTGTTATAACTGATAATGTCGGATTAAATACCAATCCATTCGGACCCAGAATGTATTACAAAACACTTCAGTCAAATCAGATACAGATCAGTTACGGCAGTCCGGTGGGAGACAGCCGATACAGGTTCACTTTCCCGGTAATAGCGTACAGTGAGGGTTTGTTCTATTATCTGGCAGCGCAGGATGTTGTACCGGTTCCGAATTTCATCACATATCCTTTAGGCGGTGCGGGAGTGAATCCTCCGGGTAATATTGCTCCGCAAAAATTTATGTTTGTAAGGAATACAAATAAATATGATTCATCATTTGCAAGCCTTGACGTTCCAATTCGTATCACTGCCGATAGGGAAACATCATTTGTTTCAATTATGAATAACCCTGTTAACAAAACAATACTTGATGTAAATGTATTGCTCAACGTTCAGCATACATTTGATGCTGACCTTTCTTTCAGTTTAATATCGCCTTCAGGAACAGAGATAATTCTCGCCGGCGGTGTTGGTTTGGACGGTAATGATTTTACAGATACATATTTTGATGATGAAGCGCCGGTTGCAATTGATAGTTCAGCGGCTGTGCCGCCATTTACCGGTGTATTCAGACCAATTGAAAAATTGTGGCTTTTTGATGGTGAAAATTCACTTGGTCAGTGGAAGTTAAGGGTAACCGATAACGGATTCCAGGATGGCGGATTTTTGCTTGGGTGGAGCGTGTTGTTTAAGTATTCCACAGAGGGTAACAATGTTAATTTACCCGGAAATTTCAGCCTGGTGAAGAATTATCCAAATCCTTTTAATCCCAGGACAAGAATAATATTTAATGTACCCAGAACCGCAAATGTAAAGATCACAATTTACGATGTTGCGGGAAGGGAAGTGAAGACAATCCTGAATGAGCAGCGTACAGCCGCACTGGAAGACTTTATCGATTTCGATGCATCAAACTTCGCATCGGGTGTTTACTTCTATTCCATGCAGGCAGATGGTGAATTTATTGAGAGCAAAAAGATGGTGCTTGTCAAGTAAGAAGATCGCAAGATGTTATGTAAAAATAGGTTATAAAATTTATAGCCGATGGACGTTAATGTTTGTGTAGTTTCGGTGACGGACTACAAAACTTTTTTAACTTTTTTTTGGAAGTTATTCGACTGCATAACCCTATTGTAGAACACAGAGAAAATATCTATACTTAAAGAAATACTTTAGATAGCAAAACTTCATGGTATTGCATAAATATTTTTTTTCATATAGATTTGTTGTAGTTAAAGCTACAACAAAAAATTATGGGGAAAGAAGTCGAGAAACTCGAGAAGTTGGGCTTTAGTAATTATGAAGCCAAAGTATTCCTTGCCTTATACAAAGGTACCATTATGAGTGCCACGGATATTGCCAAGGAAGCCAAAATACCCAGACCATCAGTTTACCAGATATTAAGGAATTTTGCTGTAAAGGGATATTGTAACGAAGTTACAACTCCCAAAAAGCAGTTGTTCGAAATAATCGATTCAAAGGTTATCCAGGATAAACTTGAGATCGAATTCAGAACTGATTATAATCACAAACTCACTTCGCTTAAGGATTGCTTTAATGAGATCAGGCCTCTTTACAGGACAAGACAGCCTGATGAATATAATTCCGATGTTGAGTTGATCAAAGGTTATAACCTTCACAGGGAACAGAAATTTCTTGAGCTGGTTAAGAAATCAACGCAGGGTATTCTTGTTATGAACCGTTTTATGGGAAATGTATCCGGGAAGCTTGATAAGGAAAGTAAGAATCTGCATAAAAGGGGCGGATATATAAGGTCAATTTATGAGAGTTCTACCAATTTTAAACTCAAAATTGACGATAAATGGCAAAACGTGTCAAAGGAAGATCTTATCAGGATGTGCGAGGATTTTGTAAAACATGGTGAAGAGATACGTTTTCTGAGCGAAATCCCGCAGATACTTGCGGTTTTTGATGAGAGAATTGTTTATATCAGTTTATCTGATGAAAAAATACCTGCACGTGATTCATCTGATGTAGTGATCAAAAACAAACGTTTTGCTTCCTTTGTAACCGGTTTGTTTAATATTTACTGGGATAAAGCGGATACACTTGAAGCATTAAAAAAGGAATTAAATTAAAAAAATAATATTTACTTAAAAAATTCATAACATTTATCTATTAGGGGGATAAAATCATGAAAACAGCAATAAAACTATTTGTAGCAGTATTTTTCATTTTAGCAGCAGTAAGATTAACAGAAGCTCAGAATTATTCATTAACAGGTAAAGTAAGATACGCAGATAATAACGAAATAGTAACTTCAGGGAACGTTAAGGCATATGGTCTCAGCGGCATAGAAATTGCAGAAGCCAATATTACACCGGAAGGCGATTACATTTTATGGCTTCATTACACCGAAGTTGACCTGATCGGTTTTCCGAATATAGAACCGGAAGAAGATTACGTTCCGACAGGATATCCTAATCAAACAAACCCGTCCTTATTCACTCATATTGCTATAAAC
>JABFSP010000033.1 GCA_013140565.1 Ignavibacteria bacterium | reverse complement strand
CAATCAAATACCTGGTGCCACAGGCTGTTGAAAACTATATCTACGAAAATAATTTATATAAATAATCATTTAATCTTTTAATGAACACCAAAAATTCAATAGTTGTAATGAAGTTCGGCGGAACTTCCGTTCAGGATAGTATCGCAATAAGGAATGTCATAAACATTGTTAAAAACAATAAGTTAAAGAAAGTCGTGGTTGTTTCTGCGATATCAAAAGCAACCACAGCGCTTGAAAATATTGCAAGGTTTGCAGCGGAAAAGAATGTCCGGGAAGCGGAAAAAATGCTCGATGAAATTATCAACAGACATCATGTAATAATAAACGAACTTGTTACTGATTCAGCCTTAAGGTCAAGCGCCGCTGAAAAGATAATTGGCTACCATAGACAAATTACAGAGCTTATAAAGGGACTATCAATTATTAATGAGTTATCGCTCAGGATATTGGATGCGTTCAGAGTTTTTGGTGAACTTATGTCATCGAATGTAATTTACCATGCAATGGTTAATGATGGGCTTGATGTTGAGCTTATCAATTCACAGCATGTAATTAAGACCAACAATGACTTTTCAAGAGCATATCCAAATTTTGAAATATCTCAGGTTAATGCAGATAAGATAGTTAAACCGCTGCTTGCGCAAAATAAAATTGTACTTGCACAGGGATTCATGGGTTCAACCGATGACGGTATACCCACAACTATGGGAAGAGAAAGCTCTGATTTTTCTGCGGCAATCTACGGCTCGCTTGTAGATGCTGATGAAATTCAGATATGGACAGATGTGGATGGTGTTTTGACATGTGACCCTAATATTATCCCCGGCGCATTAAAGCTGAAAGAGATATCATTCAAAGAAATGGAAGAGCTTTCGAATTTCGGTGCAAAGGTACTGCATAAGAATTCGGTTAAGCCTGCATTAAAGAAAAATATTCCGATAAAGATACTAAATTCAAAAAACACTTCATCCACCGGTACATTAGTGTGCTCTGAATTAAATTATCCTGAGCATATAAAGTCGGTTACCTATAAAAAGAACATAATAGTTCTCAGAGTTAAACCAAAGGAATCACTTAACCAGTTCATTTTCTGGGAAATGATGCTGAACATCTTATCACGCCATAAACCGCAGATAGATATTCTGCTTTCATCAAATAATGCGTTGATAATCGTAATAGCAGAAAGTGCTTACACTAAGATCCATTATGATGAGCTTAAGCAGGAATTTGACGAAATTTCAGAGTGTGAGATAGTCAAAGATAAAGTGCTTATTACGCTTGTAGGCTCTGATCTGAATTCAATTGACAACTTTGAACAGAGTATTTTTATCTGCAACCCGGGCATAAAAGCTGAATCAATAATCTTCGGGTTTAATCCGCATAGTTTCTCACTGCTTGTAAGCACAGATAACTGCGATGCCGTTCTGAAGAATCTGCACAAAGAATTTTTTGAAAATAAAGCAACAGGTACCGGTTTATTTGAAAAAATTTCTAAAAAAGAAGAAAAGAGTATAGCGTAAATGATAAAACTGGCACTGGTAGGTTACGGCAAAATGGGCAAAATGATAGAATCAATTGCTCCCAAAGATCAATTTACAATTACCGGTACATATGATGTAATAAATCCGGTGAAGGAACATCTAAAGAACGGAAGCGATGTAGCAATAGAATTTTCAACTCCCGCAAGCGTGATTGAAAACATTGAGTTTCTTTCATCCCGCGGTATAGATGTAGTATGCGGCACGACCGGCTGGTATAACAAAGCCGATATTGTAAAGGATATAATTAAGAAGTACGGAACCGGTTTCATTTACGCCAGTAACTTTTCTGTTGGGGTGAATATTTTCTTCAATATAGTTAAAAATGCTTCTAAACTGATGAGTAATTATCCCCAGTATGATACCGGTATCAAAGAAACTCATCACACTCAGAAGCTTGATAAACCAAGCGGCACAGCCATAAGAATAGCGGAATATCTGCTTGAAGGCATAAAAAGCAAGAAGTCATTTATAAATGATTCCCAAAATCCGGAACCGAATGAGATTAACATAATTTCAGAACGTTTAACAGATGTTGTTGGCAGGCATGAAGTTGATTTTGAGAGTGAAGCAGATACTATATCGCTGGTTCATAACGCCAAATCCAGGCGCGGTTTTGCAGAAGGCGCACTGCTTGCGGAGAAATTCATCAAAGGCAAAAAGGGATTTTATAAGTTCGAAGATTTTTTTTGTGATTTGAAAATTTAAATAATCTAACATTTAAGATAATGGAAGAAAATAAAGATCCGTTAAATCCGGCAGAAGAAATTGAAAGCCCCGAAATTCAGGAAAACATTTCCATTGGTGACGCTATGGCGGGTGTTTTTTCTGAGCCCGGCAATACATTTCTTTCCGTTAAATCATCATCAAAAAAGAATTACTGGCTAATACCACTATTGATATTAATTGTTGTCAGTATGCTTTCCAGCGTACTTGTTACCCGCGATGAAGAACTAACATCAGAGATAAAGACGCAGCAAAAAGAGGCGATGAAAAAGCGCTTTGATGAAGCCGTCAAAGAAGGCAAAATGACACAGGAGCAGGCTGATGAACAGCTTGCAAGTACCGAAAAAATGTTCGGTGGCAGTACTTTTGTCATATTCGGATTGATTGGCTCAATTGCCGGAGTTCTGATAATATTTTTTCTGAAAGCACTTATATATTGGGGAGGCTTGAAACTATTCAAGGGCTCAGCCGGGTACGGTGATATTATGAATGTTCTGGGTCTTACAGCACTGATCACGGCTATTCAGATGGTGGTTGATACTGTACTGGCCATCCTTATGGGTAAATTATTGATGAATATAGGACCGGTACTTCTCATATCAAGCGAATCTGTAAGCAAAGATATGTTCACTTTCATAGCGAATTTTGATCTGATCAATATTTGGTATACAATTATTGTTGGTATCGGGCTTGCCAAAGTATCTAACTTAAAGAGCTCCATCACAATTCCATTTGTATTTGTATTATGGCTTGCCTGGGTTTTGCTTTCATCATTCGGACCCTTTGGTATGTTTATGGGAAGATAATTTTAAAACAATAACTGTAATAAAAAAGCCCGGGATTAACCGGGCTTTTTTATTGGTAAAATAGTTATTTATTTAAGATCATCTTTTTAGTAACCGTAACATCTCCGCTTCGCAGAGTGTAAAAATATATCCCTGAAGATAATTCAGCAGCATTGAAACTGATTGTGTATCTGCCTGCCTGTTTAAATTCATTAACAAGTACAGCAGCTTCCCTGCCAAGAATATCATATACCGCTAGTTTTATGAATTCACTTTTGGGAATATCAAATGTAATGTTGGTATTCGGATTGAATGGATTTGGATAATTCTGATACAGCGAAAAGTTTTCGGGGTGTTCTGTCCCAATAAATGGGATACCAATAAGTTGGTCAGTTAACAATTTAGCCAATTGTCCGCCATACGCACCAATATCATTTCTCAATCCGCCCCTTGAAGGATACTTCGCCAGTGTCCCGTTATTAGGGTCAGCAACATCGTTATATTGAACACTTGAATCACCTTTATCAATACATGGTGAAGAATTTTGCAGGATATAATTTGAATCAGCAAACATCGGGTCAACATTCAGGTTTCCTGCCCCAAAGAATCCGCCCTGAATATTGCAGTATGTAACAGTTACTGTTCCGGAATACTCAATTTGGTTTGCGTTTGTTGAAGTATTACCTCTTATTATATTATTCCGCAAATTTACAGTTGAACTTTGAATTGTCAAACCCCCGCATCCGCTGATTGTTGTATTATTAAGTATGGTATTGTTCTCTATTATCCTTGGCCCTGCTGGTGAATTTAACAGGATCCAAAATGCACCGCCCCCTCCGTAATTTTGCCCGCCTGTATTCAGGCAGATTATGTTATTCTTAAATGTACCTCCGGAGTAGTTCAGTACAATTCCCGGACCGTACCTGCCCTGATTTTGCATAATTATATTGTTAATTACAACAGGGTTGCTGTCACCAATCCTGATTCCGCCTCCGCCTGCCCCGACTGCTCCACCGGAAATGTTTATAGCAAAATTATTCCTTATAATATTATCTTTTATGATCGGTTTTGAATACTGGATAAGTACTCCCCCGCCTTCGCGAAACCTGTTACCTGATGCATGTTCATCATCCCACAGTGTTCCGGTTCCCCCGGTTATTGTAAATCCCTGCAGCACTGTTGTTGAATCTTCATAGTGTGCGATTATGACACAGCTTGCAGTATCAATATGGCTTGGCGTACTTCCATTAATAATTGTTGCATTGATGGTCTGTGGATTGTTCGTTTGAAAATACGTGCTGGTTACAACAATGCTTTTACCCCTGAAATTGATATTTTCAAAATATGTTCCGGGGGCAACCAGAATAGTATCACCGCTAACGGCAGCATTTATTGCTGCCTGTATAGTTGTATGTTGTGCGGGGACATTCCGGATTTCGGAATTTACATTAAAAATTGTTACAACGAGGGCTGAGAATATTAAAAGATATTTGTTCATTCGTTTATTTAGTTTGTAAAATTGAATATTTCTCTGACTTCTTTATGATCTAACATTTCCCTGAGTGATATTACAAAATCCGGCGGTTCCTGGAAAGGTGTATCCCTGAAAATTTTATTAGTACTTTCATCCAGCAATTCATCAAATCTTTCCGCCCTGCCTTCGGCAGTTGATTCAACAGAATGTATATAATTAATATTGAAGAGAAGTTTATCCGGATTTACATAACCGCTTTCTACAAGCACCTTGGTTTTCTTTTCGCAGCTGCATGGATTGTTTTTATTCATGAGGCCGCACCTGTTGTGCATAAAATTAAATAATTGTTTGCGTGCACGGGAAAGTTTCTGCCTGAAGTTATCACGGGTTGTATCCATAATTTCTGCTCCAACTTTATCGGTTACCTGGAATATACCGCCGAGAATGAATACCAGTCTTTGTTCCCTATCCAGGCATAACAGCATGCCTGACATACAGCTTACTTTTACCTCGTTAACCAGCGTACTCATTTCAACTTTATAATTTTCCTGTAATGGTAATTCCCCATCAGGTACATTTTCAATTATCTTCCAGTATTCATCAAAATTATCAGAGTGTTTTTTTTCACCCATGGATTTCTTCATATTCAATACCTGGTTAACAACTATCCTGTAAGCCCAGGTCCTGAAAGCGCTTTCCTTCCTGAATGATGAAAGTTTAGTGATTATCTTTATGAGTACTTCCTGTGTAACATCTTCTGCTTCCTGCGGGTAAAATACCATCCTTAAAGCAATGTTATATATCCATGCCTGGTGGCGGTATATAAGCTTTTCCAGCGCCTGTTTGCTTCCTCCCAGGGCAAGATCTATCAACTGCTCGTCTTTTTCATCAGTTGAAATTTTTTCAATAAACGGATTTTCTACCATATTATATTAGATGCGTTTTTTTATAATGTGTGACAGTTCTACTTTTTGTTAAGCAGGCCAAGGTTCATTATCAAATCAGAAGTAATTTTATCCAAAAAGGGTCCTCCAAACGCTCCTATAT
>JABFSP010000042.1 GCA_013140565.1 Ignavibacteria bacterium | reverse complement strand
GTATATTATCTAAAATTATTGCAGATTTGGTAATCTTTAAAATAATTATGAAACTACTATACATAGTAATTTTTGTTGTTTTTACCGCTCTTCAGGCATATTCCCAGGAGTATAAAACAACTTCTCCTGATGGCAGAGTTGAAATAAGTTTTCGTCTGAATTCAAACGGCGAACCGCAGTATAGAATTTCCTGCAAGGGTGAAAATATCCTGGAGTGGTCGAATCTCGGATTGAGCTTTGCAGAAAGCGGTTCGCTTGAAAGCCCGATGAAGGTGACCGGCGCAGTTACCAGCCTAATAGATGAAACCTACAGGATATATTCAGGTAAATCAAAATACTCACGGAATTTCTGCAATGAGACAAAAGTATCACTCGAAGATGCCGGTCCCGAAAAGATTAAAATTGATATTTACTTAAGGGCGTATAATGATGGCGCAGCTTTCAGGTATGGCATTCCACAGCAGAATAACATTAATACTTTTGTTGTTTCTGCTGAAGAAACTTTTTTTAATTTTTCAGGTGACTTTGAATGCTGGGCAATGAAGAAAAATGTTTTTAAACACAGCTACGAAGGTGAATATAAAAAGTATAATTTAAGCAGCATTAATAATAAACCGGGTGACTCAACAAGCTACTTTCCTTACATAACTCTTCCGCTTACAATGAAAATTAATAATGATCTTTATGTGTGCCTTTCAGAAGCGAATATTACAAATTACCCGGGTATGTATCTGGTCAAAGAGGGTGATCGCACTCTGAAAAGCAAACTATCACCGGATGTAAACAAAGCGGATGTTTCCGTCAGGGGAAATACACCTGCAGTGAGTCCGTGGCGGCTGTTTATTATAGGCGTGGATCCAGGCGATTTAATTGAGTCGAATTTGATAATGAATTTAAATGAACCATGCATGATACCCGATGCTGAGAGCTGGATAAAGCCGGGCAAAACCGCGTGGAACTGGTGGTCTGAAGACAGGGGATTTGATCCTTCGTTTGGATACCAGATACTTGCAAACAAAACTGTGAAGTATTACATAGATTTTGCCGCGGCAAATAATTTGCAGTATATGACCCTTGACGGCGGATGGTACGGCTGGTTTGATGCTGCTACGGATATGTCGTTCCGTGATCTCACAAAAACACTCCCCGAGCTTGACCTGCAGGAAGTATCATCCTATGCTGCAAATAAGGGAGTAGGGCTTATATTGTGGGTAGTATGGTCTGACTTGGAAAAACAAATGGGAAAGGCTCTGGATTATTACCAGTCATTGGGAATAAAAGGAATTAAAATGGATTTTATGGATAGAGACGATCAATATATGACAGGGTTCTACCGCAGAGTTGCTGAAGAATGCGCTTCCAGAAAGATGTTTGTTGTTTTCCATGGTTCATACAAGCCGGATGGCTTAAGCAGAACTTATCCTAATATACTTTCATATGAAGGAGTTCTGGGAAACGAATATTCAAGATGGTCCAATTCATTACCCAATCCTGAGCATAATGTTACAATTCCATTTACACGGCTTATTGCCGGCCCTATGGATTACACACCCGGTTCATTTACAAATGCCACCGGGCAGAATTTTACAGGCAGGTGGAAACATCCTGTGACAAATAGTACAAGAGCCCAGCAGCTTGCAATGTCAATTGTTTATGAAAGCGGAATACAGTCATTGTGCGAGTCGCCGAAGATCTACGAACAGTTCCCCGAATTTGATCTGTACCGCCGGCTTCCGGGTACGTGGGATTCAACCATTGTTATTGATGGAAAAATTGGTGAATATATAATTATCGCAAGGAAATTTGAAGATGAATGGTTTATCGGGGGGATGACAAATTCTGAAGCAAGGGATATCAGTTTTGGATTGAAATTCCTGGGCAGTTCAAGATATGAGACTGTAATTTATTCTGATGCTTCTGATGGTGATACAAATCCGGGAAAAGTTATAATATCAAAATTGAACGCAGGTTCAGGTAATAAAATTGCTCTAAGGATGGCAAAAGGAGGTGGATTTGCGGTTATTCTCAAAGAAAAATAGATATGCTTAAACTTTCTGTAGTTTTGTATCTACCCATTTGAGCAGGTCAAAGTATTCGAATGCGTTCTTTTCGTATTTATCGTTTTTAAGTTTTGCCAGTTTTTTGCTCAGCTTGCTGAAGTTGAAGTTAAGGTCGTCATCAGTTTTTACCTTTTGCAGCTTAAGTATAAAATCAATTATCAGCTGTTCAGTCTTAAAAAGTTTTTCGTGTTTGCATAAATAACGGTACGTTCTTACAAGCAGATATTTCAGCAGTTCAAAGTTCTTTAGTTCATAATGAATTACCAGGTTCAGTATCCTGCTGTAAGTTTCATAGTCGGCTCTTTTTGAAAGCAGGGGATGCGCCATTAACCTGTTGCACGCTTCCAGTGCCTTTAAAAAATTGTTTTCCTCTATCCTGCAGATTAAAACATGGTATAATATCGAAAGTTCTGTATCTATCTGAAGTTTATCCTTATATATCACCAGGATATTTTCAAGTGCCGGAATGAGTTTGGATGCTTTTTGAATTTCACCCTTTTTTAAATATATCCTGAATCTCAGATATTCCCTGTAGATATCAAAATCCTCTAAATTGTATTTTTCCCTTATCAGCATATTTTCTATTTCATTCAGATACTTTGCTGCCTCATCGGTCCTGTTGAGATTTATACAGCATTCTGCCAGCGAGAACATAATATCAGTAGGATAATGCAGGAGATAGTTCTTAAACGGAAAAGGATTATTTAAAACTACCCTGTACCTGTTTAGCAAAGCTTCATATGATCCTTCACTATCTGCTTTGATTCCCGAAGAAATTTCCTTGACCCTGTAGTAAGCTTCCAGTGCCCTTGTGCTTTGGGCTTTATCGGGTGTGCTCATTATTCCCTTTGTTGAGAGCTTATCCAGCGCTGCAGTATGTTCAGACTCCCGGGTGAGACCGTAATACCTGTAATTATTCAGAAGCATGCCGGCAATCCTGCTGTATTCAAATACCTCTGTAAATTTTTTTGTCGCTGCTTTTACTTCCCGCATTATTTCATCTGATTTCAGCTTGTGAATTATCTCTTTTGGAACGATTATTTTTTCCATATCCAGTATCTGCAGAAGGTAGCCGTATTTTTCATGTTTATACGCGAACTGTTTTGCTTTTGAAATTGCCCTGAAATATTTTTTGTAAAGCGCTTTGTTAAAAAGTATTCTGCACTCAGCTATCAAAGCGTGCATCTGTCCATCAACTGTACCCGAAAAACTGTAACTGCTTAGATTCTTTATCAGCAGGTCATAAAGGTTCTTTTTATTGAAGGCGTAATTTTTTATGAATTGTTCGTTTTTATTATTGTTCTTGAAATTCTTTTCATCATAAGTAGTTTGTTTTTCCAGCGCTTTAAAAAGCTGAACATAGATCTTGCTGCCACCTTGTAGCCGGGAGCTCATGATGAAGTATCTTTTCTCGTTTTTAGACATTGAGCATATCAGCTCAAACAGGTCGCTTGAAAGTTTCATAGAAATCTAATATAATGCTCTATTTATATTGAATTATACGAAAATACTAATAAAATAGTGTAAATTTCAGGTAATTGGGAATCTAATATATATATGATTTTCGGTTTTGAGAGTTTTATGCCCTATTCATATATTAAATGATATTAATAATTAATCAAAATTCAATTTATGAAATTATTCACTAATGCTTTTGCCCTGAAGAAAATATTTTTTGTTTTAATGTTATTCAGCTTTATAAATTGCGGTGAATCGCTCTTTGCGCAGGCATTCACAAAGGTCACGTCCGGCGCATTCGTCAATGATGGCGGCGCTTCACGCAGCGTAAATTTTGTTGATTACGATAGTGATGGCGATATTGATCTTTATGTAAGCAACGGAAAAAGATTTGGACAGCGCAGTTTTTTGTACCGGAACGATGCAGGCACTTTTACACGCGTATTTAATACAGGACCCGTTAACGATAGTCTGCCTTTTGACGGTTCAAGCTGGGCTGATTTTAATAATGACGGACTATTGGATTTCTGTACTGTTACCTGGTATGATTCCGTTAGCGTGCTTTATAAAAACGACGGGGGCGGAAACTTCACATTCCTCAGTAACTCACCGGTTGTACTGAACCGCGGCTTTTCTGAAGCCTGCAGCTGGGGAGATTACGATAGTGACGGACTTATAGATCTGATCGTCACCAACAGCCGCTCAAATAACTCACGCAACAGGCTGTATAAAAATACAGGGAATGGTAATTTTGTAAGTGTTGATTCAGGCGCTATATATAACAGCACCGGGCTGCTTTCAAGAGGTGTTAACTGGGTTGATATTGATAACGACCGCGATATTGACCTCTTTATTGCAAATGAATCAGGAGCAGTTGATTACATGTATAAAAATAACGGCAGTGGGTACTTCACAAGCGTTACCGGAATTGCGCCCACAACAAGCGGCGGTATTTCATGGAGCTCCAGCTGGGGTGATTATGATAATGACGGCGATCTTGACCTGTATGTAACTAATTCCGAAAATCAGAAAAATTTTCTTTTCCGTAATGACGGTGATTTTAGTTTTACCAGGATTCTTAACGACCCTATAGTAAATGAAAGCGGATACTTTGCATGCTCAGGCTGGGGTGACTATGATAACGATGGCGATCTGGATATGTTTGTTACACAGGCTTACGGACCCGCGAATGTACCGCTGGCCAATCATTTATATAAAAATTTACTGGTTGAAACCGGCACCCCGGCATTTGAACAAATTATCGATGGTGAAATTGTAAATGATCTTGGATACTCATATGGCTTTGCATGGGCTGACTGGGATGCTGATGGTGACCTGGACCTGTTTACCGCAAAAACATATGGTGAAAATGAAAATAACTCCGCATATCTAAATAACGGTAATTCAAATAAATGGATCGTGATAAAATTATTAGGGGCAAGTGCAACTAAATTCTCTCCTATTGCGTCTAAAGTTAAAGTAAGGGCAATTCTGAACGGAAATCCCGTTTGGCTGGTAAGAACAGTTGACGGGCAATCCGGTTATTGCGGACAGAACATGGATCTGCATTTCGGGCTTGGCAATACTGCTGTGATCGATAGCATTATTGTTGAATGGTCTTCAGGCAGTACAGAAGTGTACACAGGTGTGCAGGTAAACCAGATTATCCGTATAGTTCAGGGTTCAGGTATTATTGGAATTGAAAATAACGGGACCGAGCTGCCCGAAGGATTTAACCTGGAGCAGAATTATCCCAATCCGTTCAATCCTTCAACAAAAATTAGATTTTCTGTCCCTAAGGTACTGAGTAACAGAGATATAAGCTTAAAAATATATAATATTCTCGGCACCGAAGTAGCTCTGCTTGCATCAGGAAAGTATCCCGCCGGCGATCATGAAGTTAACTGGGATGCATCAAATAATCCGAGCGGCATATATTTTTATAAATTGTTAAGTGAAAATTTATCAATAACTAAGAAGATGGTGCTGCTGAAATAGTCCAAAAATGTGCGAAAATCATCTAAAATAGCCATTAAACCTTTCTAATAATTGAATCATCATAAAT
>JABFSP010000296.1 GCA_013140565.1 Ignavibacteria bacterium | reverse complement strand
CTATTTACCTTTATATACATTAAATTTACATATTTTTACAGTATAACGAATCATTAAAAGTTATATTTGTGTTACTATAATAGAGATAAGAACGCAATAAACTGAATATATTATGAATAGATTTCTGAAAAGTTTTGTCCTAAAACTGATATTTACATTAGCAGCAATCATAGTGATTGGCGCAATTTCAACACAGCTAAGAGCTCAGGAAACCGGCGTTATTTCCGGTTCAGTTATAGATAAAACAACAGGTGTACCTATTGAAGGCGCTGATATTACAATTAACAGGGTGAAAGATTCCTCACTTGTAAAGGGCATTCAAACAGATGCATCCGGAAAATTCACTATAAATGATGTGCCATTTGGCAGGTATTATTTAAAGGCAAGCCTGGTTGGATATAATGTTTCAATTATCAGCGGTGTAACAATAAATCCAAACAGTCTGGCTGTAACGCTTGAGCCGGTAAAACTTTCATCAGGCAATACAACTACCGAAGAAATTGTAGTTGAAAGTGAAAAAAGCCAGATAGAGTTCCACCCCGATAAAAAAGTATTTAATGTAGGAAAGAATATCACGAACCAGGGCAGTACTGTAATTGATCTTCTCAAAGAAATTCCTTCTGTTACAGTTGACCAGGATAACAATATCAGCCTGCGCGGAAGCGAAGGCGTTAAGATAATGATAGACGGCAGACCTTCGGGGCTGGAAGGAAGTAACCGCGGCGATATGCTGGCGCAGATATCTGCCACACAGGTTGAAAGTATAGAGCTCATCACAAATCCTTCTGCAAAATATGAAGCGGAAGGATCTTCAGGAATAATAAATATAGTTTTAAAAAAAGATGAAAACCGCGGACTGGGATATAACGGCACAATTGGACTTAACATTGGCACACGTGATAAATACAGCGGACAGATGAGCTTTAGCCTGAAGAACAACAAATTTCATTTTTACGGAAATTACGGATATAATTCTCGGCGTATGATATTCACCGGCTTTAATGAAAGATATAATTTTATCAATTCTGATTCATATTTCACGGAAGAAAACAACAATGGCAGGGGGCATATGCGCGGGCATAGCGCCAAGTTCGGAATGGATATATTTCTCAACCAAACTAACACACTGGGACTCTCGTTTAATTTGCGCGGCAATGATCGCAGCAGGTATGATCTGACTGATGATTTCGTATACAATAATTCGAACATACTGACCTCTCAATACTTCAATACAACTACACATGAAGATGACGGTTTTAACTATGATGTTGCCGCAAATTATACTTTGAAACTGAAAAAACCGCAGCAGGTTTTCACGGCAGACCTGTCATTTTCGAGAGATAAAGATGAAGAAGTAACCAACACTTATGATACATACATAACACCTGTTGTGCCTGAGCCGGTGAACAGGAACGAATATACCAAAGAAACCGACGACGCGTATATTGCCGACCTGAATTACGTTCATCCTTTCGGTAAAGATTCTAAACTGGAAACCGGTTACCGCGGAAGTTATAAAAAAAGGGATAACGATTACAGAATAGACAATTACGATTATTCAAACAACCAGTACGTAACAAACCTTAATTCATCAAACAGGTTCATATATAAAGAACAAATACACGCTCTTTACGGCATTTATACAAATAAAATAGGTAATTTTGGTTTTTCGCTTGGCACAAGAGTCGAGCAGACCATGGTTAAAGGCGAACTGATGAATAACGGACAGACCTTTGACAGAAGCTATATTGATTTCTTCCCGAGCGCTAGTATTTCCCAGAAAATAACCAACTACAGCGAAATTCAGCTAAGCTACGCAAGAAGAGTTAACCGTCCCAGATCAAGACAGCTTAACCCGTTTGTAACTATCAGCATGATGGGCGGAACAAACTCGCTATCACAGGGTAACCCTGATCTGAACCCGGAGTTCACAGATGCATTTGAACTAAGTTACATTCAGTACCTTCCGTTTGCAACAATAACGCCTACATTCTTCTACAGGCAGACTAAAGACCAGATATCTCGCTCACGTACATTAATAGACAGCATAACAACTCTTTCAACATTTGTAAACTACAATAAGTCCAAGTTCTACGGCGGCGAGCTGATCGTTAATACAACCCCAGTTAAAATATGGACCCTCAACGGAACATTCAGTTATTACAAAACAGAAATTGATGCTTCAAACCTGGGAGCAGGTCTATCCAACGGCGGATATTCGTGGACTGCGCGCACAACCTCAACATTAGTTCTTCCAGCAGATATGAGCCTTCAGGTTTCATATTTCTACTCCGGCAAACAGTATAACGCCCAGGGTACATTTGAACCGTTTTCCATGCTGGATGCGGCTTTCAAAAAGGATTTCTTCGATAAACGCCTCAGCTTAACATTAAGGGTCAGCGATATACTTGATGAGGCTAAATTCAAAGCAAATATCAGCGGTGAAGGATACCTGGAAACTTTTGAAAGGAAGAGAGACGCAAGGACATTTTACCTGAACATAAGTTATAAATTCGGGCAGCAGGAAAAAAACAAATTTGATAAAGGAAAAAAACGGAATAACGACGATAACAACAATAATAATGGTGATGATGGTATGGATTATTAAAGTTAAGGTTCTATAATAAAATGAATTTATAAAAAGCTGGATAAAAATATTCAGCTTTTTCTATTTTCCGCTCGGATAATTATCATATTTTTTTATGATTTTTCTTTAACCGGCATATTTGGATTTCAAAACGCAGTTTAGTTGATTATTTTTGATTGATATATTTTACAACTATCAAAGGATTAAGAAATGACACTACTGGATCTATTATACAACAAACCCGATCAGATCCTTCTTGATGCAACAAACTCGCTGGTAAGAGCTCATTTACCTCATTATGAAAAATTCAAAGAATCGGATATTAGCGAAAGATTCAAAAAACTGCTTCATTCAATTACAAAATGCGTGGAAAAAAATTCATGCGATGAACTGACTTCTTACATGGATAGACTCTCAGACGAGAGATTTTCCATGGGCTTTGAACCAACCGAAGTACAGGTTGCATTAAACATTTTCGAAGAAGCATTGTGGAAAAACATCGACGACCTGGTTGATGAAGACAAACAGATATCCGCCATGAAACTTATTTCCGGCGTAATAAGCAAAGCCAAGCAGGAAATGATAGGTGAATACGCGTTACTGGAGAAAAGCTAAAACCTCTCAAAGTCTGATACGGATCAGATCTTTTATTGAAAAAGCTGCCGTTTTTTAATGGCAGCTTTTTTTGTTTATGTATGAAAGTCAGTTTATAATATGATTTTTCTCGCAGGTGTTTTTTGAGAAGAATTTTATGTATATCACAAAATTTTATTTGTAATTAATTTAAACCGGAATTATACACTAAATTTGAAAAGAGGGGTTACACTATGACACTTCTGGAATTAATTTACAACAAGCCTGAACTGATTCTCCAGGAATCAACAAACTCTCTGATGAGGGTACAGCTTCCTCACTACAGTAAGTTCCGCCTCGAAGAGATCCAAAAAAAATATTCGAACCTGCTGCTTGCGCTTACCAAATGCATCGAAACGCAAACGTGCGATGACATGATAGGCTACATGGACCTGATTTCCGATGAAAGATTTGCATCAGGATTTGAAGTCGAAGAGATTCAAATTGCTTTAAACATATTCGAAGAAGCATTATGGAAGAATATCCGGAAATATGTTGATCAGGAGGTTCACTATGCTTCAAAGAAAATGGTTACAACCATCATAGATAAAGCCAAAGAAGAGCTTTTAAATGAATATGTGACATTAAGCAGAAGCTGATTTTATTTCAAATTTACAGTTCAGCAGTATAAGCTGCCTTAAAATTTAAGGCAGCTTTTTTATTTTCCTTACCGGCATTTAATTTATTTATTCCATTTCATTAGTCATAACAAACGGTTATTTTTGCAGTCAATTATATGAATTAATAAATCTATATGAACCATTTTTATTTTAAAGATAACCATTTATACGCAGAAAACTTCCTGGTTGAAGACCTGGCGAAAGAATTCGGAACTCCGCTTTACGTATACAGCAAGAACCAGATACTGAAGAATTACAGGGAAATTAATCAGCCATTGGTGAATTCGAAGCTTGATTTCATCAATTGCTACGCAATTAAGGCAAATTCAAACCCCGAAATTCTGAAACTGCTTGCTGAAGAAGGCGCCGGCGCTGAAGTAGCTTCCGGTGGTGAACTATACCTTGCACTGAAGTTCGGTTATCTGAGGAATAAAATTACTTTCACCGGTGTTGGCAAAACAGATGAAGAAATTGAATACGCCCTTCGGGAGAATATTTTCAACTTCACGGTTGAATCTCTGCAGGAAATAAAGGTCATTTCTGAAATTGCGCACAGACTTGGAGTAATTGCCAGAATATCTATCCGCGTAAATCCCGATATTGACGCCAAGACACATCCTTACATTACAACCGGTATGAAAGAAAATAAATTTGGTATTGATAGCAAAGATATTATGGATGTGTTTAAAACAGCCAATGAGCTGCCTAATATCGATGTTATCGGAATTCATTCACACATTGGCTCACAGATAACTGAAGTAAATCCGTACATTGAGGCTGTTAAATACCTGGGTGAACTGATCGGGAAGGTTGAAAAAATGGGTATCAATATCCGCTACATAAATTTCGGCGGCGGATTTGGTGTGCAGTATAAAAATATTCTGACTCACCGCTATATACCGACTGAAGAAGACGAGACTTCGAGATACTCACCTCTTGGCGAGCATGTTGAATCAGTGATAAAGATGCTTTCAACATATAATAAAAAATTAGTTATTGAACCCGGAAGGTCATTGGTAGCAAATGCAGGGATACTTGTTGGTAAGGTTTTATATACCAAACAGGGTGAAGTAAAAAAATTCATAATAACAGATACAGGTATGAATGACCTTATGAGACCCTGCCTTTACCAGGCATATCACCAGGTAGTACCTGCTACACTAAAAGATACAGGTTTTGAAACTGTTGATATAGTGGGTCCGGTATGTGAAACATCAGACTTCCTGGCGACAAAACGCAGCATACAGGTAATGGAGCGCGGTGACCGCTTTGCTGTATTAACGACCGGTGCCTATGGTTATTCGCTCTCATCAAACTATAACGCAAGGCTTCGCCCTGCCGAAGTACTGGTTGACGGCGACAAGCATTACCTTATAAGGGAAAGAGAAAAAGTTGAAGAATTGCATTATTAATCCAATCCTGAACGAAGCAAAGCGAAGGGAAGGATCCCGTAAACTATTATTTCTGATATTTACAGGAAAAGTATTTTCATTAATATTTTTTCTGATAACACTTCCTCTAACTTCTTTCTCACAGGATATCACCCTTGAATACATTTTTCAGGATACGGCCATTATAAATCCGCGCCCATCTTTAAAATTTATCCATACTGATTCCAGAAAAATGTACTATTATGCCGATGACAACTACGACGGCATGCTGAGCCTGTTTGATATGAACTATGAAACCGGTGAGAATTTTAAATATTCTGACTCAGGTGAAACTGCATCTGAGTTTGTAGTTATGCCAAATAGCAATGCTGTTACAATTATTAATGGTGATGTTTACATTACAAATGATTTTGTTAATTCACGCAGTTACACAAAAGATATCAGGCTCACCGAAACCGATAAATATGAATATTCACCGCAGGTAATAAATAATTTTGTGGTTTACAGGCGCAGCGGTAATTATTTTTTGATAAGGTATGATAGCATTAAAGCAAATTCAAATGAACTTGCCTTAACTCCTGATGAATCTGATTCGGTTTCGTACCAGGTGATAGATATGACTGATAAATTCAAAGGTGACCCGAACTGCGTACTCAGACTCTTTGTTGCAAGGTATGATAACACCACTAAACGTCAGTTGGTTTTCCCTGATTACAATGATAAATTTGTTAAAGCAGAGACCAAAAAGCGTGGTATGTCAAATGTAAAGCTTTTTGATATTTCCATTAATCAAAAAGGGAAAGATTCACTTTATAAAATTGTAAATGAGTTCAATTATTCTGATAGCCAAAGGTATTCAACCACTTATGCGGAGTACTCCCCTGACGGAAGCAAACTGCTGCTTGATATTGAAACAATGGACCGCCATTCACGTAAACTGTTTATATATGATATACCTTCAAAAAGTGTAAAAGAGATTTACAGTGAAACAGACCCCGCATGGTATGAAAGACACTCAAACAGTTCGGTATTTGTTGATAGCCAAACAGTTATGTTTGAATCCGAAGTATCAGGCTACAATAATCTTCATAAAGTAAATACTGATGGAACAGGTTTTGCATCGGTTACTCCCGGGCAATTTACAGTACTCACTTCTGTAGTTAACCGTGCAGCCGGAAAAGTTTACTTTGTTGCCAACGCTGAAGTACCGTATAATTACAATGTTTATTCCGCTGATATAACTAACGGCAGCATTTCAAAATTAACCAATACCGAAGGCGATGTTGAAGACCTGAAAATCTCAAGGGATGGCAATTACCTGTTCTATTCGCATTCATACATGAATAAACCTAATGAGCTTTACTCATACAACCTGCAAACCGGTGAAGAAAAACAGTTAACCAGTACCGCTTCACCTAAATTCACAGCAATAGAATGGAATTTACCCGAACTTATAACTTTCAATAATGAAGAAGACGGACAGTTGATATACGGGTTTGTTTACAAACCAAAGAACTTCAATCCCGGGAAAAAATACCCGCTGATATGTTTTGTACACGGCGCCGGATATCTGCAGAATATTACAAATGGCTTTTCACCCTACCGCGATAATTTTATGGTGAATACTTTCATTACTCAAAATGATTTTGTAGTGCTTGAAATAGATTTCCGCGGAAGCATGGGTTATGGTAAAGAGTTCCGCAATAAAACATACCGCAATCTTGGATACTGGGAAGTATCAGATTACATCAGCGGGATAAATTTCCTTGATGCCAAGGGATTTATCAACAAAGATAAAATTGGTATTTACGGCGGCAGCTACGGGGGATTTACAACCCTTATGGCAATGTTCAAACACCCTGAGCTTTTTAAGGCGGGGGTATCACTGCGCGCTGTATCAAACTGGAAAAATTACTACTACAGCAATTACTGGTACACACTTGCCAGGTTTGGTGATCTTGAAACTGAAGATGTCGCTGATTACTATGAACAATCCTCACCATACACATTCGCAGAAAATCTTCAGGGTCATTTACTTATGACCCACGGTATGCTGGATGACAACGTGTTTTTCCAGGATATGGTTCAGCTAACGCAGAAGCTGATTGATAATAAAAAGGAATTTGAGGTAATGATATATCCTAAGGAAAATCACGGTTTCTACAGGCAGACAAGCTGGCTGGATCAATACAAACGCATCACCGGCTGGTTTGAGAAGTATTTGAAGTAGCTTTTCATACCAATTCCCTGTTTACCCCTTTGGGGCGAAGGCGGGAATCTCAATTTTCACCACTAAGACACAAGGAACACTAAGCAATCATAATTAATAATTTCCCTTTTCTCGGTTTCTTTTATCCATAATTTTCTCTAAATTTAGCTCAATTAAACGGGTATTATATATACAAAATGAGCGTTAAGGTAATAACAAAATTTCCAGATATGGACGATTTCAGATTCAACAACAGGCAATGGAACCGTCAGTTTGTTGAGCAGAATGTTATACTGAACGGGAAATTTTCGTACCTGTATTACCCTGAGCATTGGACCACACTTTCGCTTAAATTCGCTTTCGGCGGAAGCGAGCAGTACATACTGGGTAACATGAAATACGGCGTACAGGATAATATGTATCTTATACTCAACAGGGATTCCATTTATCAGAGTCTTATTGATTCCGATAATCCGGTAGAATCACTCACGCTTAACTTCACCGCAAAATTTGTTGAAGATGTGTTTTACTCATCATTCAATAACGATGAATACCTGCTGGATTTCCCTGAGGTGAGGGATAAATATCCTGTTAACTTTTTTCAGAAGCTATATGCCGCTGATGATGTATTAAGTACCTACATAAATAACATCAGGCTTGCTGTAAAAAGTAATACATACGATACAGATACGCTCAACGAAATTCTGCACGGAATTCTTGAGCATACTTTCCGCTCGCAGCTCACCGCATCAAAAAAAGCTGATGAACTAAAATCAGTAAAACGCTCAACACGCATTGAGCTTTTTAACAGGCTGAATAAAGCAAAGGATTACATCGAATCAAATTACAATGAAGCAATAGACCTTGATAAACTTTCAAGGGTTTCCTCACTTTGTCCTCATCATTTTCTCAGGAAATTCAAATCATACACGGGCGTATCACCTCACCAATTTTTAAAAAGCGTTAGACTTGAAAAAGCCAGAATAATGCTGGAATCCACAGATTCATCCATTACTGAGATCTGTCTGAATTCCGGGTATGAATCACTGAGTTCTTTCAGCTTTTTATTCAAAAAAACCTACAAAACCTCCCCCGAAAGCTACAGAAAAACGCACCGCAAAAAAGTCAATTTTCAAATAATGTGAGTTAGTTCCTTTTCTTATATTTGTAAAAATTTATAAGGAGGTCTTTTTGCGGTATTTTTTTAATTCTTTCTGCCTTTCACTGGTTTTAATATTAAACTTCATTTTTACAGGTTCACTTACATCACAGTTTTTTGTAAAAGTTACTGATGCTTCAAATCCAATTGTAAACGAGCCGCTTGCCGGCAATTACTTTGGCACAAGCTGGGTTGATGTGGATAACGATGAACTGCTTGACCTGTATATTTCCAGAAAAGATATCTTCAGGAATCTTGGAAATGGTAATTTTATAAAAATTACAAATTCTATTCAGGCACAAGGAGTTGTTATCGGCAATTCCTGGTCTGATTATGATAATGATGGTGATATTGACCTGTTTGTAGTATCAACAAATCAATTGACTTCAAACTCACATCTATACAGAAATGACGGGAACGGTACATTCACAAAAATTGTGACGGGTGAAATTGCGGATTCCGTTAACAATACAGGCTGGGGCTGTGTATGGGGTGATATTAACAATGATACATACACTGACCTGCTGATCGTCGCTGCCTCAGGATTTGGCGGAGTTAATCATCAAAACAGATTATTTTATAATAACGGTAATGGTACATTCACACGGATTGATACTACTGATGTAACAGATTCCATTGATGCTTTTACAATTCCAATGTTTTCTGATTACGATCAGGATGGTGATATAGATATATTTATAGGTACGGGTCCCGCAAATAATATCGGCAGCCTGGATTACCTTTACAGGAATTACCTGAAGGAACAGACTGTTCCGTATTACTTCGGCAGAATTGATACGGGAATTATTGCAACTGATATTGTTGACGGCCAGAACTGGAACTGGATAGATATAGATAACGACGGCGACCTTGACGGATTCCTTACCAATTATTCAACAAACATCAGGAACAGGCTTTACAGGTGCGAGGGTCCGCATTATTATGTTAGAATGACCGCCGCAGATGTTGGCACAATTGTAAGTGATGCAGGCGCATGGCTTGGAAATAACTGGGGTGATTTTGATAACGACGGCGACCTTGACTGCTTTATCACAAATGATGCCGGCGCAAGCAGGTATTACTCAAACAACGGCTTGGGATTTTTTACAAGGATTGATACCCTGGCTGTAGTTGCAAGCGGTCAGACCTACGGCACAACCTTTGGTGATTACGATAGCGACGGTGATCTTGATCTATATATGGCTGGTACCAATCTTACAAAAGGATTATTCAGAAATGAAACGAACAATAACAATAAATGGGTTAATATCCGTTGTATAGGGGCTGGTCCAACTGCAGGCATGACGAACAAATCGGCATTGGGCACGATAATTAAAATGAAAGCTGTTATTGGCGGCGTTCCCAAATGGCAGACCCGTGAGATTAATGCGCAGAACAGTTTCAATTCAATGAATATGCTGAATGTTCATTTTGGTCTGCACAATGCTTCAGTAATTGATTCAATGATAGTAAAATGGGGCGGCGGTTTAACACAGGTGTTCACCAATGTTACACCCAATAAATTCTACAGATTAAATGAAGGACAGGGATTAAGCGAAATAGTAATTGGTATCAGCCAGGTTGGCACACAATTACCGAACATATATAAGCTTGAGCAGAATTATCCCAATCCGTTTAATCCGGTAACTAAGATTAGGTTTTCAATTCCGAAATCTTCGAATGTAATGCTATCAGTTTATGATGTTACAGGCAGACTGGTATCTGAACTAGTGAATAATGAGCTGGCCGCAGGTGAATATGAAACTGATTTTAATGCATCTAACATAACAAGCGGGGTGTATTTTTATACTTTGCGGGCAGGCAGTTTTACGGGAACAAAAAAATTAGTAGTAATAAAGTAAAAATTATAAGCGCCTGTTATGCAACGAGGGCGGTCAAGCAAAGCTAATATTTAGCCAGGCTTGATTTATTAACAGGCGCTTATCTTAATAAATGGAAAATGGAAATAACATATAAGGCGGCATTAGCGGTAATATTCATTTTGGCAGTAACACTTTCAATTGCGGTAACGCATGCGCAGACTAATGACAAGCCATGCAGCGCGCCTGAAGCATCGCAGTTTGATTTCTGGGTGGGCAAATGGCAGCTGAACTGGAAGGATCCGGATGGAACTGTTAAATCAGGCACAAACGTGATCAACAAGATCCTGGGGAGTTGTGTTATCGAAGAAAATTTCACATCCGGTGACAGCACATTCTTCGGAAAAAGTGTTTCTATGTACAACCCTGCTAAAAAGCTGTGGCAGCAGACCTGGGTTGATAACAGCGGGGCTTACCTGGATTTCACAGGCGGTAAGGAAGGAGATAAAATGATATTAAAACGCAAAGCAACAAACAGAAAAGGCGTTGAAGTAATGCAGCGTATGGTATTTTACGATATATCACAAAATGAATTCAAATGGGATTGGGAATACTCATCTGATGAAGGAGTAACATGGAGCCTGGTTTGGAAGATAAACTATACAAGAATGCAGTAAGCAAACCCGTTAAGGCTGCTTCTTCGGCTCCAGCGTATACGCTGTTACTTCTGATTCAAACCCGCAGGTTTTATGAGAGCCGTCACAGAACGGTTTTTTATTGCTCTGCCCGCAGCGGCAAAGTCCAATAGTTGTCCTTCCAGCCAGGTCATATTTATTCCCGTTGGCATCGTAGATTTCCATATCTTCACATTCAATGCGGTAGCTGGCATTCTTTGTAACAGTTATTTTTGTTGGCATGATATATAGTTTATTTATTAATGAAAATCGGTGTGCCGTCTTTTACTGCGCCCCATATTTCCTCTATCTCTTCGTTAGTCACCGCAATGCAGCCGTCCGTCCAGTCATTATTAACATAATAATCTTTAAGAAACCCGGTTGTATTCGGCAATCCATGTATCATTATATCTCCACCGGGAGAGTAACCGTTCTTCCCTGCGTTTAACTTATCGTGTTCACTTGGGTATGATATCCTGAGCGACAGATGATATTTGCTGTTCGGATTCCTTCCGCTGATGCTGTACAAACCTTCGGGAGTTTTTTCATCACCCTCTTTTTCTTTATGCCCAAGCGGGCTATCGCCCAATGAGATACTGTAGGTTTTCAGTGGCTTGCTCCTGTAATATAGCAATAATTTTCTTTCTGATTTGAATACTACGATCGAATCAGATAAGGAACCCGGAGGAAGCGGGATTTTATTTAAAGTTTTATTGGGCGGTAAGAAATAAAAGTAATACACTGCGAATGCGGCAAAAAGCACAGTTACTACCGATGCGAATATTATAATAAACTTTTTGATATGATACTAATGTTATGTTGATTTCACCTTCTTTACTTCCTCAAAGAACTCCTTCAGCTTAATCTCATCCAATCTGCCTGCTGTTCTCACTCCGCTGCAAAGGTCAATGCCGTAGGGTTTTACGAAATTAAATGCATCCTTAACATTCGCGGGATTTATACCGCCAGCAAGATAAATAGGAATATCAACCAGCTCACGAATCTTCAAACTCAGCTCCCAATTATGGGTTCTGCCTGTACCGCCAAGTTGTTTCACAGCCAGGGCGGGATTACCGGAATCCAGCAGCAGTGCATCGGCATATTCAGCGTACATTGCCGCTTCAGTTACTGAGTTTTCATCCAATACATGAATAACCTGGACTAGCTTAATTGCCGGGAGTTCATTTCGCAGGGTTGTATATACAACTGTTTCGATTCTATCAACAATCTGAATTGTTGAAGTATTGACTTTTCTGTGATGACTGATAATTTCTTCCGCGGTAGTTTCGCTGGTCAAAAGAAATGTATAGATATATCCGGGAACGCCGGCGGCAATTTCAGCGATAAGCTCATCGCTTATTACGCCTGGACCGCTTGGCATTTTGCCAACCAGTCCAATGGCGCTTGCGCCGTATTTTACGGCAAGATCAGCTTCTCTGGTACTGCTTATGCAGCAGATCTTTACATGCGGGTATTTTGCAGGCTTCAATGAATCTCTAATTCCTGCCGTTTAAAATTTTCTCAACTTCAGCAAGATTTTTCCCGGCGCGTTTCATTATCTCACCTGCTTCTTTTAATACAGCGGTTTTATACTTTTGGTCATCAATCTGCCCCATGTTAATTTCAACATTTTTCATAGCGCCCCATATTCCGGTTTCAAGCGACTTCGCGCCAACGGCAAGATCACTTGCCGAACTTGCATTGCCAATTTTGGCAAGCTCGATCATATATGACCAGCATTCATCGGCGGTCCTCATTACTCCAAGCGGCACATTTATAGCTTTCTTCAGTCCCTCTTGCATCAGTTCCGTGCGGAGCTTTTTCTGTTCATCGGTATCTTTAGGCAATTTCATTGCCGTCATATAATCATTGAACGCATTCGTATCAGCGTCAATCATTGGGATAAGCTTTTTCATATTTTCATGCAACGGCGCAATGAGCTTTCTCATATCAGCATCAAGGTGTTCGAATTTTTTTGTGCCGTAGCTCATCCATCCCATCATGGCTCCCAATCCCGCGCCTATTGAAGCTATGAGCGCTGAAACACTTCCGCCGCCCGGGGCTGATGAACGCGCACCAACAAGCTCAACAAAACTCCTTACTGACATTGATGCAAGCGGTTCACTTCCGCCTTCGGCAATCATATATTCAATGATTCTTTTTTCCGGGTTGAACGGCGATACTGAATTCAAACCAAGCCTTTCAACAACAAGCCTTATCTTCTGCTTTTCATCTACAATGAAAAGGTTCTCTTTCTTTATGTAATATTCAGCCGCCATAAGCATCGCTTCAAGCGGAATAAGTCCAACCAGCTCACTGCCTGCAGCCGCAAGGTTCAATTCTTTTGCATCCTTAACACATTCTTCAAAAACAATGTGAGGCGGCGTGATGGTATAGTTATCCAGATTGATAGATACCTGTGCCATATTGTATTCATCAACATACCAGCCGATAGCTTTAATGGCTTTCAGCCTGCCGGGCTCATTGGGTCCCCTGCCCTGCTCGCGGATATTGAGCGCAATGCGGTGGGCCTGTTCCTTAGTGCCGAGGATATTTACATTATACGCAATTAGGAAAAATCTCGCACCTGTAACCATTGCGCCAAAGCGCGGGTTAAATTCCTGCGGACCGAAATCAGGTTTCCATTCCGGTTTTATAATTCTATTCTTAATTCCTTCATACTCGCCCTGCCTTATTTGCTTTAATGCTTTGCGTGCGGGACTAGTAGATGCTTCTTCGTATAAATAAACCGGTAAACCAAGCTCTTCGCCAACGCGCTTGCCGAATTTTTTTGAGCACTCCACGCAATCTTCGGTGGTCACTCCTGCTACAGGCACAAAGGGGCAAACATCAACCGCACCCATTCTTGGGTGCGCACCTGAGTGCTTTGTCATATCAATTAATTCGTAAGCGGTTTTCGTGAACTGAAACGCCGCTTCAACAACGGAATCAGGGTCGCCTACAAATGTAAATACCGTGCGGTTGGTCGATTTGCCGGGGTCAACATCAAGCAGTGTAACGTCTTCTACTGCGCGGACCGCATCTGCACATGCGTTAATAATTTTTTCATCTCTTCCTTCTGAAATATTGGGAACACATTCAACTATTTTTCTCATATAAATTGAGATAAATTTTGTAAATATATTACAAAGTTAGCATTTATTATTGAATGTTTAAATGTAAGGGATTTTCACAATTATAGTATCATTTAAGATATTTTGCTGTAATAATGGAATTAAAGAAAATAAAAATCCCACCTTTTATTTAAAAAAAGCGGGATAAGTTATGAATACTATTATGATTTATTAAGATTTTTTCGCACTCAAATTGTTAAAGAATATTTATTACTCTTCGTGGTCAGGCTGCCTGGTTACGCAGAATTTTCCTTCTGTAATTGTTACAGGACCTGAGCCTGACTGGAATGTACCTTCAAAAGTACCTCTTATGTGCTCACCAACCGAACCGTATTCTGTTACATTGATGTTAACTGTTTTTGCTCCGGCTGTAGTAAGTCCCTTATATACGAGGGCACCTGACTGCCATGCAAATGAACCGGTAGTTTTTCCGGGGAATATCAATGAAAACGAAACTGTATCCATTGCAGCACAGGTTACGCCAGTTACATCATCCGTGGTATAATATATTCCGAGAGATACAGCAGTTTGAAGCCTTACATACTTATTGTTATACCCTGCCCCTGTTATTACAAAACTGTTTTCGCAATTTGTCTGACCGCCGCCGCAGGTGCTAAGGTCACCCAAATTCAGCGTCACCGGTGTTGATGGTGTCTGTACAACTGTATCAATAATTTCTCCGCTGTAAGATGTGAATTTTAATCGTGCCTGTTTATTTGGCGCAACGTAAACCCTGAAAGTACCGGTCTGTGTGGGCAGAATTCCCTGGTTCTGGTTATCCCAGAATACTGAAAGTGTACCGTAAATGTTATTATTATTGCAGTCTTTAAATGTCCCGGTTATTACGGGGAAACATGCAAGCTGGCAAAGCGGTACCTGGTAAACCTGGTTCTGTGTTAATGCGGGAATGTTTATGGGTGTACCTGACATTCCGAAATTCTGTGTGGGTTCAACTGAGATTGTAAAATCAACTCCTGTTGGTACTGTTCTTGTATATTCACCGTTTGCATTTGTTACTGCTGTAGTCTGACCTACTTTTACAATTATGCCCGGCATTGGCTGCCCCTGGCAATCAACTATTTTTCCTTCAACTCTTGTTAAATATCCGGGATAATCGTTGTTCCAGTCAGTAAAGTGATTCACAGTGCCAACATATTTATTGCCCTGCTTGGTCGCAACGCCTTCTTCGCACCAAAGACCTGTATTCTCATCAAAGTACCATAATGGTATTGTTGCCGGTGCCTGTGAAACAAGCGAAGCTGGAATTGTTGTTGTGATCGTTGAAGGATTGCCGCCGGTTACGTTTAATCTTTCGCCTGCGGGTGATTCCATTTCAACTTTCATAATACCGTATGAATATAATACTGCGTCTGTTGAGTCACTTCTTCTTGCCATCATATCACCGCCTGAAACTGTTTCTGAAAATTTTACATCTGTGGGATCCATATAAACTACAGACATATTAACAGGACCATTGTATGTTGTACCGTCACTTTTTACTACAGAACCTGCCTGAATTTCAACCATAGAACCATTATTAAGATTCGCGGTTCCCCCGGTTGTTGAATTTATTGTGTGTGTAACTGATTTTTGCATCATTGTAATTTTTACAACGGTCGCGCCTGCTTTGGGCTGCTCACCGCGCGTTGCGGTAAAGAAGCCTGGTTTTTCTGCCTTAACAAAAAGTCTGCCCTGGGGTACTGTTATATCTGTGAACATGAATTCACCGTTTGCCCCGGATGTTTTAACATGCCCGTGTGCTGTTACTGTTACGCCTGAAATTGGCACATTGTTTTCATTCACAACAATACCTGTAATTGTTGTTGTAGTGCTGCCGCCGTTGTTGGGCGTGTTTGTTATGATACTGCCATCTTCACTGCAGCCAATTGCCGCAATTAAGAGTATAAGAAGATTTGCGATAAGTACGATCTTTAATATTTTGTTCATTTTAGTTAGTTAGTTGTTAGTTAGTTAATTACTTATGAACAAAGATATAATTACAATACAAGAGGGCAAAAGCGATTTTGCCCATAAATTAAAAGCCGATGGCAGATTTTAATGAGAGGGATTTAGGAAAAACACCAAAAATAGATTATAATTGCAGGAATGTAAGGTTTTGGAATGATTTAATTAAGCATGTAATTTAAGTGCAATCGGGCAAATTAGAATATCACCTGACCGTTTTTTAAGACTATTTCAGCCTGGTTTACTCCAAAATGATACAACAGGTCGTTGTAATTGGGTGTATCAAAGATAACCATATCAGCCTGCTTGCCTGCTTCAAGGCTGCCTGTGTTGTGTGATATGCCAAGTGCTGCAGCGGCATTAATTGTTACAGCGTTTATAACTTCTTCAACATTCATTTTCAGTAAATGAATCGCCATGCTCATTGAAAGCTGGATATTTTCACTCATAGCGCTGCCGGGATTAAAATCAGTGGCAATTGCAACGGGAATTTTGCTCTCTATCATTTTGCGCGCGGGCGCGTAGGGAATATCAAGAAAATATGAGACCGAAGGGAACACAACGGCTATTATCCCTGAATTCACAAGCGCCTTGATATCGGATGGCTTCATCACTTCAAGGTGATCTACTGATATCGCGCCGCAGCCTATGGCTGCTTGAATGCCGCCAATGGAATTAAACTGGTTTGTATGGAGCTTTGGCACAAGCCCGAATTTTATTCCCTGCATAAATATTTTTTTCGTATCACCCACAGAAAAATAATTCTTCTCGCAAAATACATCAATAAATGTTGCAAGGTCACGCTTTGCTATCTGCGGTATCATTTCATATAATATCTCTTCAAGATATTCGGACTTTGTTTTATCTTTTGGGTATGCATGCGCGCCAAGGAAAGTCGCGTAAATATCAATTGGCAGCTCGCGATTCAGCTCATTAATTACTTCAAGCATTTTCAGCTCGCTTGCCGTGCTTAAACCATAACCTGATTTAGCTTCAATTGTAGTAACCCCAAAGCTTACCGATGATATTATTCTTTTTAATGCAAGCTCAGCAAGGTCTTCCTTCGAAGATTTGCGTGTAGCCTTAACCGTACTAATGATGCCGCCTCCGGCTTTGGCTATCTGCTCATATGTGCTGCCCTTAATGCGCATTGAAAATTCATCAGCGCGGCTGCCTGCGAAAACGAGGTGCGTGTGTGAATCAATAAACCCGGGCAGCACGCATTTACCGTGGGCGTCAATTACCTGCATCTTTTTCTTCTTCAGACTTGCGGGGAGTTTTTTACCTATCCATCTTATCCTTCCGCCTTCGGTGTACACGCTTGAATTCCTGAGCATACCAATTTCTGACTGGTACTTCCCCGCTTTGAATTTTCTGCCCTTTGTGTGGCAGGTTACAATCTGCGATGCGTTTTCTATTAGTAGGCTCATAATGCAAATATAGCCTAAGAAACCATCAAATAATAAACTTATTTGAATATCTAATACTTATAACTGATTAATTTATATAAATCCATGCTTGTTGTAATTATATCCCTTAACGCGAAGCACTTTAAAAATGATATTTTTTTGAAAATACCTGAGGAGATCTGAAAATTCACATTTGCCAGAACATGGTAAAAACAGGCGAATTCCGCCCATTTTCTTCCTTTTTTGACTGATAAGGTTTCTGTTAAGGTATCAGTAAGGTTCAGGATTAACTTTGTAAGAGAGTAAATAATTCAACAATCAAACATTTCCGGGAGGAATAAAAAAATGAAAAACTCAATAATCAATTTCAAATCAGTTCTGTTTGCATTTTTGTTCGGTATCGCAATTTTATTTTCAGCCTGCAGTGACCAGAATCCTTTAGCTCCATCATTTGAGGAATTTGGCACTTCATCAGAGCTTCCGCCTTCATCAATAACAATTGAACCGTATTGGGAAGGCAGCTTCCTGATGTTCAGGGTAAGGAACAATTCACAGGATACGATAATTAATGATTTTCATGTGCAGTTTGATTCAAGCGTAAAAATTACAGGCTGGTATGTACAATCCGGCTGGCAGATAGATCCGGGTACAACTGATACAGAAAAAGGAAAATTCGGGGTCAAAAAAAGTCCGCAGGGCCAGCCAATACCACCAATGGGCGGTATAGGTATCCCGGTTGGAGTGCAGATAAAATTTACAGGTCCCACAAAAAAGAACCCAAGACAGTGGTGGGATTACACATGGCAGGCAACAAGGGATGGAATAGTAGTAAAATCAGGAATGGATGCTTTTCCTCCGAGATAAGGAAGTAATCTTTACAAAAAAAACCCCCGCTAAAATGCGGGGGTTTTTTATTGGTAATTTTTTATTAACTCTTTAACACAGTTATTTTCAAAAATTACAAACCCCATTCTTTTATAGAACGGGGTTTAAATTATTTTTTGCTTTCTTTGCTTATTACAGTACCAAGTCTTCCTGACTTTAGTTGCTTAGCCGGAATTCCTTTTTTGCCTTTTCACTTTTGACTTTTTACTTTATCATCAACATCTTCTTTGTATCAACAAAATCATTTGTAACAAGTTTATAGAAATACACGCCGGATGATAATGCGTAGCCGTCAAAATCAACTTCATACCTGCCGGCTTTTAAATCACCATTAATCAAAGTTTCAACTACCCTGCCCAAAACATCATACACAAGTAACTTTGCATTTGTGTTTTTAGCAATATCAAACTTTATTTTTGTAATGGGGTTAAACGGATTTGGATAGTTAGTATAAAGCTTAAATACATTTGGAATTTCATTCGAGACCGGCTCTATGCCAACCATTGCTACAATGTACTGGAATCTTGTTGGGGGAGCTGTGGAACCCGGCGGTGTAACGCCGCTGCCGCCATCCGGCAATGTTACCATTTTGGGTGTTGGCAGGGCAATATCCTGTGCAGCAAAGTAATACTGAACTGTTGTTCCTATACTGCTTCCCGGAATAACAAATGAGAATGTATCCAGGTTAACTGCAGTATAATTAACTGAACTGAATGCTGACCATGTAGTTCCACCGTTCGTGCTTTTGCGGTAATATAACAGCGGTGCTTCATTTGTCCAGTTCCTTATAATTCCGTTATCTGTTATCTTAGCCTTCATGGTAATAGCAGTATTCAAGTCTGTCATTGTGAAAGGCTGTGTATGCAGAATTACGGGTGTCCAGTTATCAAGCTTTCGTGCTGAATCAACAGAAAGCGATGCATCAATTATTCCCCAGCCCATGTTGTTATTTGGTGAGCTTGAATTGCTTGCGAATTTCTTTAAAATTCCCATTACCTGCAATGGTGTTAAATTCTTATTGGCTGAAAGCACCAGCGCGCAAACGCCAGATGTTAGAGGACATGAAAAAGATGTACCGTCCCCTGATGAATAGTTATTACCTGTAGTAGAAGCATAATAGTTACCGCTTCCCATTGCCATAACATCAGGCTTAATTCTGGGCGGGTTATCTGTAGTAGGTCCAATTGAGCTGAAACTTACCCTGTTTCCGGATGAATTAACTGCGCCAACTGTTAATACGCTGTCACCGTCTGCGGGACCACCAAGAGTATTATGCGTACTTGAGCCGTTATTGCCTGCTGAATTGCTGACAATAATACCTTTATTAACCGCAAGATCAGCGGCTATTGTAATAGGAAGTGTGTTACCGTTCATATCCTGCCATGTATAACTGGTGTAGCCCGGGTCAAAATCCAGATAACCAAGCGAGCTTGTTATTATATCTGCGCCAAGGCTATCAGCCCAGTCTGCTGCGCGAATCCAGTTATCCATTTCCACGGGGCGCTCGGTTGGGTCAACTTCGGTTCTGCCCAAAATAAATGTTGAGCCGTAGGCGGGTCCGACCATTTTGCCGGGTTTATATCCACCTGTTAAGCAAAGCGTAGCTGTACCGTGTGAGTGCCCGGTTAAACTTGGAGTATTGTTCTGAAAGTCATAAGTTGACTGTATCTTCATCGGGTATGTTGTAAATGCTTCGTGGGTCAGATTAGAAAAACCCGCGTCAAAGCTTGCGATCATAACGCCCTGCCCTTTAATACCCAGGTTATGCACAAGGTTTACTTTTATCTGTGTAATCTGTGTAACCGCATTGCCTGTACCATAAGTTAATGTATCAGCCAGCGGGTCATCATTCGGATTTATAAACACCGGGCTGACATCTGAGGATATCTCCGGGTTTTCAGGAATCCTCTTAAACTTCTCAACAAGCTCAATTCCCTTAACATGATCCATGTTTGAAATTATATTAACCTGCTCACGGTTAACTTCAACGCTCATGCAGTTCAGCCATTTGACCTGGTGCCTTACCTTCACAACATTGGAAGCAACTGAGCTTACATATTCACCGTAGAGCGGAATATCAGTGTAGTCCAGCAGTCCGCCCGCAGGTTTTACTTTTGATCTTCTATCAAGTGAACGCTGCGATACAATTGCAAGCGGGTTACTTAATTTCGCCATCGCATTGGGACCTTTATCCTTAAAGTACACCCAAACAACATAGTTTTCGTTTGCCGGGTTATCCAATGCTTTGGAAAGCATGCTGCCTATTTTATTTTCGGTGGATCTGAATGAAAAAAATGATAAGGATAAAAATGAGATGATGATAAAAAGCGAATAATACCTCTTCATAATATTAACTGTATTTTTGTTTATATTCTTTTATAAGTTATCTAAATATACAACAATAAAAAATAGAAATTCATCCCTAAAATTAATGTTTCCGGTTAGGTTAAAGACGTTATATATATTGGTAAATACAGGGTTTTATGCCTACATATGTATATATAAAAAACCCCGCTAATTTGCGGGGTTTGAAATACCTGAAAACTTGAGAATTTAGCTAATTTTGGTCGGGCTGTCTTGTTACAAAAAACATACCTGTTATTTGTGCTGTTCCTTGCGGAGAGTCAAACGTGCCATTAAATGTACCTTCAATAATACCGCCAACACCCTCATAAGTTGTGACAGAGACATTCAAGCTTTTGGCTGAACTGAACGTAATGCCCTGGTATGTTAAATAACCGTTTTGACCCGAAAATGTACCGGTAGTATTTCCCGGGAAGAACAGTGCAAGATTTTCTCCTGAACCGTTAACCGCTGTGATCGCCGTTTCATTTTTTCCAACGTAATAAAGCCCGATTGCAGCCGTTGCATTCAAATTAACATATACGTTATTGAATCCCGCACCGTTAATTGTAAAGCTGTTTTCACCCTGCTGAACCTGACCGCATAACCTGATGGTTCCAAGATCAAGGGTGGTTGCTGTTAACGGGGTTTGTATAATTGTATCTTTTACAAGTCCTGCGGGGGATACAAACCTGATAGTCGCGGTTTTATTCGGCGCAACTGTCATTCTGAATCCGCTTGAGTTGTTTGGCACTGCTGTCTGAATTTGGTTATCCCACTTTGCGCTTACTGTTCCGTAGAGCGCGTTGCCATCACAATCTGTAAATATACCTTTTAATATTGGATAACAATCTAAGTTAAAATCAGGCAGCGTAACTGTATTGCCTGCAGTAACCGGAGGGACATTTACCGGGTTACCTGTGATGCCGAAATTCTGCGATGGTTCTATGCTAACGGTAAAACCGATACCTGCGGGAATGTTCCTTGAATAATTTCCGCTTGCATCAGTAGTAGTTGTTACCTGCCCCACCTTTAACGTAATACCCGGCAAAGGCAGACCTCCGCAATCAAGTACCCTGCCTGTAACAGTACCAAATGAACCCGGCAGATCACAGTTCCAGTCAGTAAAATGTGATACACTTCCAACGTACTTATCGCCCTGCTTGGTAGCCGTGCCATCTTCGCGCCAGAGACCTGTCTGCTCATCAAAGAACCAAAGCGGAATGGTTGATGGTGCTGAGCTTACCATAGATGCAGGTATGGTTGATGTTATAGTTGAAGTTGAACCGTTTGAAAGCTGCAGGCTTTCGCCCCCTGTACCTTCCAAAATAACTTTGAGTATGCCGAATGAATAAAGCGTTGAAGCTGAGGAATCACTTCTCAATGCGGCCATATCACCACCCTGAACTGTTTCTGAAAATGAAACAGAGGTAGGATCCATATAAACCACTGACATATTAATTGTACCGCTGTATAAAGCTCCGCCCTGCGTTACCACTGAATTTGGCTGCAGCTCAACTTTTGAGCCGTTGGTCAGATCAGCGCTGCCACCGGTGCCGGAATTTATTGTATGCGTTACGGTTTTTTGTATCATAGTAATTTTTAGCTGTGTAACATCCGCGCTTTTAGGGAACTCAGCTCGCGTAGCGTTGAAATATCCCGATGCTGAAACATTTACAAACAGTCTTTCTGCGGGTACAGTTAAGTTACTTACAGTGAACTCACCACCGGCGCCTGTTTGAACTGTACTTCCGTGTACGGTAACGGTGGCGCCCGCAACAGGCTCCTTGTTTTCATTGAGCACGATACCCGAAACGGTTGTTGAAACAGTACCACCGCTTGGTATAACAGGGTCAACTACTGAATCACCGCAGCCGCCTGAATATGCTGCTAAAACAAATAAGATCATTACGAAGAAAAATCCTTTGTAATAATTCAGCTTTAAAAAATTAATCAGTTTATTCATGTTATTATATATTATAGTTTGTATAAATTATTTCGTTATCAGTTCTTGTCATTCGTTTTTTTTTGCTTCAGCGTTTTTTGCTTTCGGATTTTTGATGCTGTTATAATACAGCTTAACCGCGCGGCGTATTACTTTATCCTGGTTTAAATTCAGTTCTGCCTGAATTTTCTTTATAAGCATATGAGTAGATGCCTTTAATCTGTAACCCCGCGCAATTGTTGTACTTTTCATTATCCGATTTTTATGGACATGTGCACATTGATGTGCACATTTGCTTACAAACTTATGTACCCGCAGTACCAGTGGCAAAGAAATTTTGATGTGATTGTAGAAAAAAAACCATGCTATAAACTTGGATTTCATGCGATTTTTGGCTATTTTAAGCACAAATAAGTCAAAGATTGTCCCTGCGATTTTATGTAAATATTTAAACCAAATCAGCATTATTATGATAAAATCTAAAGTAATTGATTCAATGAAATGTTTAACTAAAGAGGAACTGAAAGAGCTTGGCGAGTTGGTGGGCTCACTTTACTTTAATAAAAATAAAAATGTTGTTAATTTATTTGCTGAGCTGAAGAAATATTTCCCTGATTTTAGCAACAGAAACATGACGAAGGAAAATGTTTATTCAAAACTCTTTCCCGGTAATGCATTTGCTGATAAAACACTTCGCAATTTAATGAGCGACTTATACAGCCTGATAGAGAAATATTTAACAATTAAAAATCTTGAAAAAAGAAAACTGCTGAGTAAGTATTTGCTGATATCATCGCTTGAAGAAAGAGCGCTGCTGAAGCAGGCGGAGCAGAACATTAACGAAGCAAATAACATTCTGGAGGAAGAACCATTTGACGGCGGGAATATATTTTATTTCAATCACCTTATAGAAATGGAAAAGGACTACATTAAGATATACAGGAACAAACTTATAGGCCTGAACATGAAAGAAGGCGAATATCTGATATACGCCTTCCTTGCAAAATACATGGCGTTCAAAATGAAATCGATCAACTACAGGCATAAGAATGAATCCGAAAAATTATCGGAATTTATTACAGCATTTGAGAGCAAAGTAAAACTTGATAGCTGGATGGAATACCTTGAAGCTGCAGGCGGATTTGAGGCTGAGGTAATACTCATATATTTTTATTCAACAAAGTTCATGAGTGATTTAAATGATAACGGCAGTTTCAGCAGGGCATTAGAGCTTTTCTACAAACACAAATCACGTATAGATAGGACCGAAACCACGAACCTATATATTACATTTACAGGATACTGCGCCGTGAAAATTTCGGGGGGAAAAAGAGAATAGAACAAAACACTGTTTGAGCTTTACAGCAAAATGTTCGAAGAAAAACTGCTGATGAATGAAAACGAGCAG
>JABFSP010000293.1 GCA_013140565.1 Ignavibacteria bacterium | reverse complement strand
TTTGTTTGCGCATATACCTCTGGCGGGCAATAAACAGCCGCAACTATTGCCGAAAGATACAAAAATACCGTAAATTTCCTCAGGAAAAATCCTAAAAATACAGTTCCACGTAAGGATAAATAGTTATGTTCAAAATACTTGTTCAATTAAATACGGATCTTCCTGTGAGTTACCTGCTTATAAGTATATAATCACTAAAGCAGAGTTAAAATTTCAGCATTTTTGTAAAATATTAAGGTAAATTACTAATAAATAGATGGTGTTTCAAGGAAAATTACTTCCTTGAAAGAGTCCAAAAAATTGGGTAAAATTACAGAATATCTAATAATTTTAACGGATTTAAAGGCTCAATTTGATGAAAAACCTTCTTCTAACCGCAGTTTTACTTTTTGTTACGGCAGCAAACATTTTCCCGCAGAAAAAACTTATCGCTTTTTCAAGCGATGCCACCACAAATGATCAGCAGCAGATCTTTGTTATGAACGAAGACGGCGATGATGTTAAACAGGTAAGCTTTCTTGAGCTTGACTGCTACTCGCCGAAGTTTGTCCCCAAAACCAACAAAATACTTTTTCTTGCAACCAACAGGATAAGCGATTACCTGTATATGGTCGATCTTGATGATACGGCAACTTTTCGTTTCCCCACATTCATAGATGGCGGACTTGACCCGCAGTTTTCCGCTGACGGCACCATGCTTATGTACCGCTCAGAAAAAGAACTGAGCAACGCAATCTATATAATGGATATGGCAACAGGCGAAACTTTTCCCATAAGCGATGGCAGCCTTGCAACTCATGCGGAGTTTTCTTACGACGGGCAGAAAATTGTTTATTCTTCCAGCGCTGAGCAGAACTTTGATCTTGTTGTATTAAACTTAACCGATACAACTGATGATGCGCAAAAAGTAATTGTAGCTACCAAGGATGCTGAAATTTACGGCACATATTCACCCGATGATAAAAAAATAGCATATTCATCTTTTGATATAAATTACAAAGGTACTCTTAAGATGTGTGACGCAACGGGAAAGAATGTTAAAGTTATTTCCAACAGCGGAAGCTCATATAATCCCAAGTGGTCACCCGATGGCAAGTATCTTGCCTATGTATCCGATAAAGCGGGTAAGTTCCAGATATACATTGTTAAGTCAGATGGCAGCTCGGTTAGGCAGCTAACCAGCGAAGCCGGCAATGTGATCGAATATAACTGGTCACCTGACGGCAATAAAATTGTTTTTGATAGCCAGGGTGAAGGAACTTCTAGCGTATGGATAATTGATGTTGATAAAGGCACCAAGCAGAATCTGACAGGCAGCAAAGCGAATAATATTACACCGGATATAAGGTAATTATAATAAATCAGGTACAGCGTGAAAGTAATTGAACATTTAGAGAAGGCAAAAAGTAAACATAAGCCGCTTATCAGTTTTGAAGTAATACCCCCAAAGCGCGGCGGTGATATAACACAGCTTTTTAATGTGATAGGCGATGTGATGAAGTACGAGCCGCCATTCATAGATGTGACCTCACGGGCAGCGGAAGTTGAATACAGGGAAACACCGCAGGGCATACAAAAGAAAGTCATACGTAAACGACCCGGAACCATTGGTATAAGCGTTGCTATAAAAAATCATTTTAATATTGATACTGTTCCGCACATTTTATGCCTTGGCTTTACCCGCGAGGAGACCGAAGACGCGCTTATTGAGCTGAACTATCTTGGCATTGAAAATGTTCTTGCAATACGCGGCGATGACCTTGGTTATCATAAACCTATACCGGAATATAAATCGCAAAACCGTTTTGCGTATGAGCTTATCAACCAGGTGAACAACATGAATAAGGGCAAGTACCTTGAAGATGACCTGCTTGACGCCAAGCCGACTAATTTCTGTATTGGAGTCAGCGGTTACCCCGAAAAACATTTTGAAGCGCCAAACATGAAGGTTGAAGTTGACCACGTAAAGCAAAAGATCGCAAATGGCGGTGATTACGTTGTTACGCAGATGTTCTACGATAACAAGGTGTATTTTGATTTTGTGAACAAATGCCGCGAAGCGGGAATTGATGTACCTGTTATTCCCGGGCTAAAAGTGATAACGACGAAGAACAATCTTTATACCATCCCGAAGAATTTTTATATCAACATACCCGAAGAGCTCTCAGGCGAGATACTCGAGGCCAAAGATGAGCATGTAATGGAAATTGGCGCAAAGTGGACAGCCAAGCAGGCTGAAGAACTGCTCAACAACGGCGCACCAAGCCTGCATTTTTATATTATGCAGAGCGCGAAGCCTATAAATAAGATGTTCGGGCATTTGAAAATGTAAACAAGGCATCCCGCTTTCAGCGGGACTTCGGAAATGTCTCTGACATTTTCTTGAAAGCAAAATAATAACGTTGGGACTTAAGAACGAATTAATACAATACTCAATATTATGCGGCGCAAGCGGCTTTGTAAAAGTATATGACGGCAACCTGAGTGTTAGAACCAAAAAGAACTACATCCTTTCAACTGCATCAAAAACAAATAAATCAAAAATAAAACCCGCTGACCTGGTTAAGTGCGATATTAAGGGCAAAAAGCTTGCCGGAAAGCGTTATTTATCCACCGAGCTTAAGCTTCACCTCTATATATACGGCAAACGCAAAGATGTAAACGCAGTGATACATACCCACCCTTTGTATATTTGTTCATTTGCGGCAGCAGGCAAAAAATTGCCTGCGAATATTCTCCCCGAGATTTACCTGCAGTTCGGGAATATTCCAAATGCGCCGTATGCAACACCTTCAACCGATGAAGTGCCTGCATCAATTGAGCCGTTTGTTATGGAGCATAACGCGGTAATACTCGGCAATCACGGTCTTGTAGCTTACGGCAAAACTATAGAGGAAGCGTATTACATCACACAAAAACTTGAGCAGTATGCCCAAATATGTTTTAACGCGAAGGTACTTGGGGGAGCTAAGGCGATTCCAGCAGCACAACTGAAAAAGCTTGATGGACTCAAGAACACGGTTTACAAAAAGTAAATAACCGCAAAATTTAAATTTAATATTGAATTGAATATAATAGTACTTACCGGCGGTACATCCGCTGAAAGAAATGTAGCGCTTGCCTCAGGCAAATCGGTTGCGAAAGCATTGCGGGATGCGGGTAATAATGTAAGGGTAATTGATCCCATTTACGGCACCGCACAGCCTGATGAAGAGAAAATTTTTATGGATAGACCCGCTATAGGGAAAGAATTCCCAACAGCCGAAGAACTGAACTTATACAGCAACAGGAAAGTAATTGAGTGCATTAATTCAGAGCTCTTTGATAATACAGACATAGTTTTTCTTGCGCTGCACGGAAAGTTTGGCGAAGACGGCAGGATACAATCACTGCTTGAAATGCGCGGAGTAAAGTATACGGGCACGGGGGTTACTTCGAGCGCAATGGCGATGGATAAGAACATTTCCAAGATCATGTTCACGCATTATGATATTTCTACCCCTAAATGGTTCATGTTAAAGAAGGGGAATCAAACAGAATTGCAGGTTGACGAAAATATTAAGCTTCAGGTCGGTTATCCTGCTGTGATAAAGCCGAATGATGAGGGTTCAACAGTGGGACTCACAATTGTTCAGCCCGATGTTGAAGATGTACAGCTTGGTAAAGCGCTTGGTGATGCGTTCGCTTATTCAGATAACGTAATGGCTGAAGAATATATTGAAGGCCGTGAGCTAACTGTTGCTGTAATCGGCGGCGAAGCTTTCCCTGTAGTTGAGATAAAACCCAAAGACGGGTTTTATGACTACGTGCATAAATATACAAAGGGATTCACAGATTATTTCTGTCCCGCTGATCTGCCCGAAAAGCTGGCAAAACATATACAGGATAAAGCGATTGTTGCGCATAATGCATTAGGGTGTGCAGTATATTCAAGGGTTGATTTCAGGCTCAATAGCAAAGGTGATGCGTACTGCCTGGAGGTGAATACACTGCCGGGAATGACGGAGTTAAGCCTTGTGCCCAAAGCCGCCGGGGCGGCAGGTATGAATTTTACCGCGCTGTTAAACAGAATTATTGAGTTAAGTTTAAATAAATAAATTTGTATTTTGGGTCTAGAAGTCGTTATTATAGGATATAGATTACTGTAGATTTAAGAATTCAGTTTACAAGAGATTCCCGCTTTCGCGGGAATGACAAAGGCAAATGAAAGAAGACAGCTTCGGCAAAAATATTGTTAAGTATATTTATCACAGGCGGAAATTTTTTGTTTACCTGCTGATACTTGCCGCGATACTTTCATACGCTGTCTTCGGTAAAAAGGGGATATTGCAGCGCGTTGAGCTTGAGATGGAAAACCGGCAGCTTAAGGAAAAGCTTAAAACAGAGCAGGATAAATCACTGATGCTGCAGAAAGAAATTGAAGAACTCCGCACCTCAGATAAGAAGATAGAAAAAGTTGCGCGGGAAAAGTATAATATGGTGAAAGATGGCGAAGAGATATATAAAGTTGTTACTGATAGTACAAAATAACTAACCCTGAGCGCAGCGAAGGGTCTCTTATTAAATATCTAAAGAGAATAAAATAATCATATGAATAACATTGTTACAACATTAAAAGAAATTCTTGTTATAAATTCACCGACAGGTTATACCATTGAAGTAACCAATCACCTTGAAAAACTATTTTCAGGTCTTGATGTGATAATTACAAAAACCAATAAAGGTTCGTTGCTTGTAAGCTTTGTTAAAGATCCTGAATTAATAGTTACCGGACATATCGATACACTTGGCGCAATGGTTAAGGAAATTAAGGATGACGGGACTATAGAGATAACCCGCTTAGGCGGACTTGAGCTCAATTCATTTGAGGGCGAATATGTAACAGTCCGTAATTTTAAAGGTGAGTTGTTCCGAGGAACATTTCTGCTTAACAATCCCGCAAGCCATGTGAATAAAAAGCTTGGTGAAACCAAGCGAAGTACTGAAAATATGTCAATCAGACTTGATGAGCTGGTTAGATCAGCCGAGGACGTGATAAAGCTTGGTATAAGTGTGGGTGATTTTGTTTTCTATGATACAAGGTTTGAGTACACCAAAAGCGGATTTGTAAAAAGCCGCTTCCTGGATGATAAGGCATGCGCCGCTGTTATGATTGAGCTCATAAAAGAATACGCGGCATCTGGCAGCAAGCCGAATGTCGGATTCTATTTTTCCAACTACGAGGAAGTTGGTCATGGTTCATGTGTTGGCATACCTGATTCCGCAAAAGAACTCCTTGTGCTTGATATGGCGGTCATAGGGGAAGGCTGCGCAGGCAAGGAAGATAAGCTTTCTATATGCGTTAAGGATTCAAGTGGTCCGTATGATTTTACTATAACCAATAAGCTTCGCGAACTGGCAATTAAACATAAAATAGATTTTGTAACGGATATTTATCCGTATTACGGCTCAGATGGATCCGCAGCTTTAGCTGCCGGGTATGATGTGCGGGTCGGGCTTATCGGTCCGGGCGTATCAGCATCCCACGGTGTTGAGCGTACCCACGAGAAGGCTTTGGATGAAACCTATAAATTAACGAAGTTATATATAAATA
>JABFSP010000023.1 GCA_013140565.1 Ignavibacteria bacterium | reverse complement strand
AAAATGAGCTTACATACGAGGATGTTACCGCTGATTTCCGTTTGGTATCAGAAAAGAACACTAACAATGTAGAACAGACATCAAGCATCGATAAGTATAATACAAACAGAAATGAAACGGTAGTACAGAATGTTGCGATGTTTGAAGCAAACGAGATAATGGAAGAAGCATTAAAGAATGTTGATGACGGTAATTACACAAGAGCCAAAGAGCTAATGAGCGGCGCAAGGGACTATATGGACGAGCAGTTGAAAACCGTCAGCCCCTCGCCCGAAATGAAACGCCAGTCTGAAAATATTGACAGGTATTCAAAGGATGTTGAATCTGTGGAAACAAAATCAGAAGAAGAAAAGAGCGATATGCAAAAATCAGGCAAGTATGATAATTACAATACACGAAAAAAGAACTAGAACTAAATAAATCAGGAGTATCTAAGGCGGGGCTAAAAATCCCGCCTTTTTTAATTAAACACATGGTCTTAAATTACGCTATTCATAATTTAATGTATAATTGTATGAAATCATTAAAAATTATTCTATTCGCTGTATTTGTTGTTTGCGCTGTGAGTGTTTATGCTGATCCCGTTAAGGTATATATCGAATATGAACATTCAAATAAAAGCTCTACAAATAAAATGATTTTCAAGTTATATAAAGATGGCGATAAATATAAACTTGTCAGGAAACTGAGCGATTCACCAACTGAAACCGGAATAGTTACTACATATATAGATGTAACTGCCGGCACTTTGATCAGCGTAACTGAAAAAGATGGCATAAAAAAAGGATTAAAATCTGCCTGGGATGATGATTATAGTGTGCTGTTCATTCAATTCCCTGTATTCTTTAGGGGAATGCCTACGGGAAAAAGTTCTAAGAGTTATACAAGGCTTGATGGCACAGAAACTGTGAATGGCAGGGAATGTACAGTCTATCAAAGTCCTGTAAATATTTTGCTGCAAAGCACAAAATATTATATGTGGGATGGGATTATGCTGCAATCCAAAGGACCCGGAAGCGAGACAATATCTACCAATATCAACGAAGACCCGGCTTTTACTGCCGATGAATTCACCGTTCCGGCAGATGTAGAGTTTACTTTTTGATATTTTATCTCAAAATCAGATAAAAAACCAAAAATTGTGGAAATCGTCCTTAAATTCTTCCTTGACTTACTTAAAAAAATCTCGTTATTTACGGTAAATAGAAAGGGAATTATAGAGTAAATTCTTCTGTTTTAACTATTATCCAATCAAATATTCGCAAAATAATGCAAAAAACAAAAATTGCTTCCTTAATGAATCACAGAAGAATTCTGTTCCTTCTATTATTTTTTGCTTCATCAGTAAATCTCCTTTCACAGGGTACAGGAAATAAATATGCAGGTGAGTTCTTAGCTATAGGCGTTGGGGGCAGACCCCTTGGCATGGGCGGAGCTTACGTATCATTGGTAAACGATGTAACCGCAGGCTACTGGAATCCGGGTGCGCTTGCTATGATCAATTACCCGCAATTTTCATTAATGCACGATGAACGCTTTGGCAACCTCGTCAATTACGATTATGGCTCTGTTGCTCTTCCCTGGGGCGTTAATGCGTCACTTGGTTTAAGCGTCATAAGGCTTGGCGTTGATGATGTGCCGAATACTAAAGATGCTCTGGTGGATCTGAATAATAACGGTTATTTTGATAACGGTGACAGGCTTGATTACAGCCGGATAAGATTTTTCAACGCGGCTGACTGGGCTTTCATTGCGACTTATTCAAAAAAACACAGCGATAAGCTTTCTTACGGTGTGAACCTGAAAGTAATTTCACGCTCAATTGATGACGGCTCCGCATGGGGCATAGGTTTTGATGTTGGAGCGATATACAGTGTATCACCAAAATTCCGTATTGGAGCTAACCTGCAGGATGTTACAACTACACTGCTTGCATGGACGACTGGCCGCAAAGAACTTATTACACCTACTGCGAAAATTGGCGGTTCATACGATATTCCTTTCTTCAAAACCGGCAGGATAACACCGGCACTGGATTTTGACGTAAGGTTTGAGAACAGAAAATTCGCATCACTGGCTTCAGTCGGACCCGTGAGTTTTGATATGCACGCAGGACTTGAATACGGATTCAAAGACCTGTTTGCTTTAAGGGTAGGTTACAACGATGTTAAACAATTAACATTCGGGGCAGGTGTAAAATTGCCCAAGCTTAATTTAGATTACTCATTCGCCAAATTCGATGGCTCTGACCAGCTTGGCAATACACACAGAATTTCAGTTACTTTCACGCTTGATGATGAGAAGTTCAAGCGCAAAGGTGAGAAATAAAATTTATATCATAGAATTTTGAATAAATGTCCCGTAATTTTGCGGGACATTTTTTTTGGATTAAGTATTCGTGCCGGTTTCTCGTGCCGCGAAAAAATTTTAACTCCTGTATCCTTAACTCCGGTTTGGGATACTAAAAAGTCAATGCAAACCAAACGATACCAAAAAGTAATATTCTCTGTCATACTTGCCATAGCAGTGTTGTGGTGCGCGGGTATAATTATTGCCCCGTACTGGGCAGGCAATGAGGGAATTACAGGTGATATTTCCGAAGGAATTTATGGATTCTATTCAAAGTCATGCCACCAGGTAAGCGAGCGCTCTCATCATCTGTTCGGCGAAAAATTGGGCGTATGCTCGCGCTGCACAGCAATATACTTTGCGTTTCTGCTGGGGGTGATTTTATATCCGTTTATCCGTAAGCTAAGCAATATTGATCTTCCATCGCTTTTTTGGTTATTCATCCCGGTCGGACTCATGCTGCTTGATGTAGGACTTGATCTTGCTGATGTACAGAAAAATTCATTCATTACCCGTGAAATTACTGGCGCAGTTATCGGTGTAGTGCTTCCGTTTTTCATTATTCCCGGTACCATCAGGGTATTTTATGAGTATTTCACTCCCCCTGACGTAATACCGAAGAAATAAATTAAATATTTACACGTTCAAATTAGATTTGCAAGGAGCGATAGCGACGCCTGCCTTAAACCCGTAAAACGGGAAGAAGGAAGCAATCTCACTAATTAAACTTTTTTTTATATGAACCATCCAAGTAAATTTACACCTGTATTGATCAGTTCCTTCCTAATGGTATTCATTTCCATTTTTCCTGTTCTCAACATGCTGAACCTGTTATGCTGCGCGGGAATAATCCTTGGCGGTGCCGCAGGCACGTGGTACTACGCTCGCCAGCTTGAAAAAGCCGGGCAGTTTATACAGAATAAGGATGGAATCATGATCGGACTCCTTGCGGGTATAATTTCCGCTATAGTATATGTAATTCTATCCACCATGATACTAATGTTTTCAAAACAGAATCCGGTTGAATTGGTATATAAAATGACAGAACAATGGGGATTCAGTATACCGCCTGAATCAGAAAAGATGCTCCGCACAGTTTATGATGAATACAACAAAAACGGTTTCAGCACAATCATGATAGGTGTTGAATTATTTTCGCGCATAGTTTCACATTGTATCTTCGGTCCAATAGGCGGCCTGCTTGTCGCATCATTATTAAACAAACGCAGGAAAACAATCTGATACATTCCCGCGTAAGCGGGAATCTCAATTCCTAATAATTCATATATTGTCCAATAACAAATATTTTTCCATATCCCAAACCACCTCACAGCAAAGCAGGAAAACGATCTACATACTTCTGCTGCTGATGATACTTGGTTTGGTTAACGTTTACTTCGCACCCTTAAAATCATTTTTAAATGAAGTTGCCGGTGTTGAAAGTGTTAACGGATGTCCGCTTTTAACCTTTACAGGCGTACCATGTCCTTTTTGCGGAACAGGCAGAGTGTTTTCATGCATCACTGATCTTCCAAAGGGATGGCATTATCTAACACTTAGCTTCTATTATAATCCGCTCGGATTGATATTCTATTTAATCTTTGGTTTCTTTTTCTTTACAGTCCTATTTCTCGCTATACTGAAGAAGAAAATAGTCCTCAAAAAGCCCGCACTTAAATTATGGTATATTCCGGTGTTATTTCTTGTATTAATGTGGATTTTGAACATATTATACGGGCATCACCACTGATTTTGTCACCACTCATTAAATTGAAAAGACCCTAAATTTTAGCTATATTTGTAGATAATCAATTAATTTAAAGGAATTTCTTATGAAAATATTCATTGATACCGCTAATTTAAACGAGATAAAAGAAGCTGCGAGTTTTGGTATTTTAGATGGCGTTACAACCAACCCGTCATTAATGGCTAAAGAAGGACACAAAGATGTCCGCAAGACCTATGAAGAAATATGCAAAATGGTAAGCGGTCCCGTGAGCGCGGAAGTTGTTTCAACAGATTATGAAGGAATTGTAAAAGAGGGCAGAGAGCTTTCAAAAATTGCGCCGAACATTTATGTTAAGGTTCCATTGATAATGGAAGGACTCAAAGCAGTAAAAACATTTGCAGATGAAGGTATACGCACAAATGTAACATTATGCTTCTCGCCATCGCAGGCAGTGCTTGCCGCAAAAGCAGGCGCTACCATTATCAGTCCGTTTATCGGCAGACTCGATGACATCTCACAGGATGGCATGCAGCTGATTGAGCAGATAGTACAGATATACGGCAACTATGGCTATGAAACCGAAATACTTGTTGCTAGCGTTCGCCACCCGATGCATTTTGTTGATTCATGTTTAATTGGCGCGGATATATGCACCATACCGTTCAACGTTATTAAACAGCTTGTGAAACATCCGTTGACCGATCTCGGTCTGGAAAAATTCCTTGCTGACTGGAAAAAGAACCAGGGATAAAAGATTTCTTTTAACAAAACAACAGATTCAGGAAATAAGAAAGAGAGTTACACTTAAACTTTGGCTAAACAAACAGCTTTTTACGATTTACACAAAGCATACAATGCTAAAATAGTGGATTTCGCCGGCTTTGAAATGCCCGTACAATATGACGGGATCATTGCCGAGCACATGGCAGTTCGCAACTCAGTTGGCGTATTTGATGTTTCTCATATGGGCGAGTTCTTCGTTAAAGGGAAAGATGCCCTCGCATTCGTACAGAAATGCACAACTAACGATGCTTCAAAGCTCACGCCGGGCAAGATACAGTATTCAGCAATGTGCTATGAAGATGGCGGTGTTGTTGATGATTTGCTGGTTTACTGCTACGGTGATTATTTCATGCTGGTCGTGAATGCTTCAAATATAGAAAAGGATTTCAACTGGCTTGCTTCAAACAAAGGCGTATTTGATGTTGAGCTTACCAACCGCAGCGATGATTTTTCGCTGCTTGCGGTGCAGGGCAAAAATGCTATTAACACTCTGCAGAAGCTTACCGATACAGATCTAACCCCGATGAAGTATTATACTTTCGCCGAAGGCAAAATTGCGGGAGTTGATGCGATAATTTCACGCACGGGTTACACCGGCGAAGGGATCGGGTTTGAAATATATATTCCTTCTGATAAAGCAACATCAGAGAAAATTTGGAAAGAAATTTTTAAAGCGGGTGAAGAGTTTAATATAAAGCCCATAGGTTTAGGTGCGCGTGATACTTTAAGACTTGAAGCAGGCTACTGTTTATATG
>JABFSP010000349.1 GCA_013140565.1 Ignavibacteria bacterium | reverse complement strand
GTATTATTATGAAAATTATTAAAGTTAATCTTCAAATATAAACAAAAACTTAAACAAATTTAATGCTAGTAATAGGAAGAAATCCGGTTATAGAATCCATAAAATTTTCACCCGAATCTATAATAAAAATTGTTTTACTGGATGTAATAAGTGATAATAAAATAAAAGAAATAGAGCGTATAGCTAAATCAAAAAATATTGATATCGCTAAAATGCCAAAATCACATTTTGAGACTATACTTGATAAGAACGATAAATCAGAAGGTATATCCCAGGGCATCTATGCAGAAGTTAAAGATTTTGAATACACTAAAACCACTGAGATATTAAAATCGCTGAATGATAAGGATAAAACAACTCTTGTTATACTTGATGAAATACAGGACCCGCACAATTTTGGGGCGGTTATAAGGACTGCAGTCTCAGCAGGAGCTGATGGTATCATCATTTCGGATAAGAATTCCGTGAAAGTAAACCATACAGTAATTAAGAGCTCTTCGGGTGCCACAAATTATATAAAGATATCAAAAGAGCCCAATATTTACAAAACAATTGAGGTTTTGCAGGAATCAGGTTACAAAATTATAGGTACAGTTTTAAAAACGGATGAAGATATCTATAATTTCAGGTTTCCTGATAAATGTGCGCTGGTTTTTGGGAGTGAAGGCGAAGGATTGAGGAAAAATATCATAAATCTTTGCGATAGCCTTGTAAAAATACCTATGATCGGCAAAATTGACTCATTGAATGTCTCTGTTTCAGCGGGTGTGTTTTTGTATGAGATTCTAAGACAAAGGAGCACAACTCAGGCGTAATTTCAAATACTATCCTGTTCTTTTTCTGCATCATGTTCATCTTCTGTCTTCCCGAAATCCAGATCTTCATCATCAAGTAAATGCGAGCGGTCCTCATTCAGCAATTCATATGCTTTTTGTTCATCACTTGCCTTAACGTAAATTATTATCGGTATTCCGGTAGAAATTCTTTCCATTATCCTCGTCCCAAGCTCACTTGATGAAGTATCTGCCTTATTCTTAGTGTGGAATTCTATTCCGCTATCAGTAAGCAGCGCTTCTATTAATTCTGACTCCATGTAGTCATATGTCTCGCATAACACAATAAATTCGCTTTCGTTCATAGATTAACAGACTATTTATTGAATTTAACATACTACCCTGCTTAGGTAACGCAAAAGAGACCCTGTCTCCTTAAGCGGGGTTTAATATCTATAATTTAATTATAGAGTTTACCAAAAACAATATCACTAAATTTCAATAAAAAAGCCTGTTCATTGAACAGGCTTTAAATAAAACTAATTGTATAATTTTTTAATCCGCAATTAGCTGGATTTCACAAGCAACTCCGTTACTTATTCAATATCATTTTTTTGGTTTCGGTGAATCCATTATCTGTTGCGAGTGTGTAATAATAAATTCCGCTTGCAAGCCTTCCTGCATCAAAATTCTGCTTGTATGAACCGGCTATTTTGAATTCATCAGCAAGCAATGCAACCTGTCTGCCCAATACATCAAATACTTTTAATGTAACATATGATGATTTAGGTACATTGTATTCAATTGTGGTGCTTGGATTAAAAGGATTCGGATAATTTTGCGACAATGAAAATTCTGATGGTATGCTCTGATTTCCTGTAATGCCTGTTACCGGACTCCCAAGCTTTATTACAAACAAACCGCCGGACATATCTGAACCAATTATCTTACCGGATGAAGGGAACATAAATACGCCCCAGCATCCTGAAAACTGCGAACTGTTGCTGGAAGGATATGTATCATACCAGGCAATTTCCGTCGGTGTCTGCGGGTTTGTTATGTTCAGTATCCTGATACCTGCCGTATAATGTGCTATAACTGCCAGGTTATTGTAAATTTCAACATTATGTACAATTGCTGTTGTGATGTTTGTTGGCTGCCATGTAGTAACAAGTGTTACATTATTCAGATTGGATTTATTCCATACCTTAAGTTTTCCATTCGGAGATGAAGTCTCATCGGTTGTGTAAATGAATCTTCTGTCAATGGGTATAGCGCAATTATGCGGGAACGGATTTGGATTATTGACCCATGATGCAATTGTTGTCAGGTTATCCTTGTTTGCAGCGTTTATTACTGAAATTGTTCCCGGCGGGTCATAAATATTACATGCGTAAATTGTGTCATTAAGTATTCTTGAATCGTGCACATAGAAATTAGACCATGAACCTCTTTTAACAGGTGCTGTTGGATTTGTAATATCAAGAATTGTTATCCCACCCGGATCAGTTCCGCCCTGGGTAACATTGCCGCCATGTAAATACAAATACGGACCTGATTGAGAAATGGAATGTGTTTTTGTATAACCTGTATATGAATACGTTGCAACAAGGCTTACCGAATCAGGCAAATACTGAAGTGCAATTACCTGCAGGCGGCTGTTTGTGCCCTCAGAAACAACATAGGCATAGCTTGAAAATACTTTCATTTCACGCCATCCTGATGTTACACCTGTAACAAAATCTACTTCGTGAATGTTTGCGGTATCGGTGATATCGTAGAAAGCTGTTCCTGTGTTACATCCTAGTATAGCGTATTCCCTGCCATTTGGTCCCGCATAACCCCACAGCGCAGAGTAACCGTTGCCATGTTCATCCTTTTGGGCAAGCAGTGTTGTGTTCTGGTTTGCCAGCTGAGAAAAAACTGTAACTGCGTTCAGTAACAAAAGAACTGTAAAAATAAAAACTCTATTGTTGATTGTATTCATTTTTATTTGCTTAAGACCATTTTTTTAGTTTCAGAAAATCCGTTATTAGTTGAAAGTGTGTAGAAATAAATGCCGCTCGGAAGTCTGCCTGCATCATAACTGATTTTATATGAACCAGCCTGCCTGTATTCATCAGCAAGTACCGCAACTTCTCTGCCCAGTACATCAGATATTTTTAAAGAAACATGACCAGCAGTTTTCAGACTGAACTCGATATATGTTGAAGGATTGAACGGATTAGGATAATTCTGCTTAAGCTCAAATTTTTCAGGGGTGTTATTAACCGGGTCATTAATTCCGACAAGCGGTATTGTTGACTTTACAACATAAAGACCTGTCTGTCTGTCTGAAGCTATAATTTTTCCGGAGGGGAACATATAAACTCCCCAGCAGCCGTTATAATTTGAACTGTTGTTACCTGGATAGGTATCATACCATGCTACTTCAACAGGAGTTGTTGGATTAGTTATGTTCAGCAGCCTGATACCTGCTGAATAATGAGCTACCAATGCGTAGTTACCGTATATTTCTACATTGTGAACTATCGCAGTAGTAATGCCTGTTGGCATCCAGTTTGTAACAAAAGTTACATTTGAAAGATTTGAAATATTCCAAACCTTCAGTTTACCGTTTGGTGTCGATGTTTCATCAGTTGTGTAAATATAAGTTCTGCCCGCTGTTAAAGCTGCATTATGCGGAAATGGATTTGGATTATTAACCCATGATGTAATTGTTGTGAGATTATCTTTATTAGCTGCGTTAATAACAGTTATTGTTCCCGGTGGATCGTAAATATTACACGCATAAATCGTGTCATTTCTAACTCTGCTATCGTGAACATAATGTGTGTTCCATCCTCCCCTTTTTACAGGTGAAGTTGGATTTGTCAGGTCTACCACAGTTACACCCTGACCAAAACTGTTGTTGCATCCGTGTAAATACAGATACGGACCGTCCTGTGAAATTGAGTGTGTAGAACTGTGTGAGGCCATATTAGAAGTACCTACCAGGTTAACAGATGCCGGTAGATTAGCTAAATTAATGATCTGTATTTTGCTGTTTGATGCCTCGGAAACAACATAAGCATAATTTGAAAATACTTTCATTTCACGCCAGTTACTTGTTGGCCCGGGAATAAACCCTACTTCAACAATGTTTGCTGAATCAGTTACGTCATAAAAAGCAGTGCCTGTTGCACAGCCTAATATTGCGTATTCGCGTCCGTTTGGAGCTACATACCCCCAGATAGCAGAATATAAATTTCCTCCTGTACCGGGATGATCGTTCTTATTAGAGAACAGAGACATGTTGCTGTGCCCAAGCTGAGCAAAAACGCTGTTATCGGCAACACTAACAATTGAGAGCATAAACAAAAAAGCTAATAAGTAATTCTTAATTATCATTATTTTTGTTAGAAATTAATAAAATTTTGGTTATGAATTGACGTGATTATAGGTAAATATGTTGATATAAGCAATAAGCAATCTATTGCCTATATTAGTCATATTTCCTACTGATTTTTATCAGCCGGGTTAGTGACTTTTATCGTTTTTATCGGGGTTTTCTATATTAAACTGCTTGATTTTTGTGTAAAGGTGGCTGCGCTGTATATCAAGCGCTTCTGCGGTTTTTGAAATATTCCAGCTATTTTCAGTTAATTTCTTCTCAATAAAGATCTTTTCAGATACATCCTGGAAATCCCTTAAAGTACTCTCCGAATTAATAAGCTCATCCATTTCAGATGTATATGCTTTATTCTCTGATTCGATATTTTTCCTGTCTATAACATCAGAATCAGAAAGTATTATTAACCTTTCAACAGTATTCTTTAATTCCCTTACATTTCCGGGCCACTTTAATGAGCTCAAATATTCCAGGGCTTTGGGTGTAAATGTCTTTTCAGGCATTTCGTTCTTTATCGATATTTCCTTCGTAAAGTGGCAAACAAGCTCAGGTATATCTTCATTCCGGCTTCTTAGAGGCGGAATTATCAAAGTAAGTACGTTTAACCTGTGGAAAAGGTCTTCCCGGAATTTCCCCTCACTTATTAGCTGGTGCAGATTCCTGTTTGTAGATGAAATAACCCTTACATCAACCGGAATTTCAGTATTGCTGCCAAGAGGTTCTACCTTATTTTCACCAAGAACATTCAATAATTTTGCCTGTGATTCCGTGCTAAGGTCCGCAATTTCATCAAGGAACAGTGTTCCGCCATCGGCCATTTCAAATTTTCCAATGCGTTTGCCGGGCGAAAAAGATAAATATCCTTCTACACATCCAAAGAGTTCAACTTCAAGCAAATCCTTCGGGATTATCGCGCAATTCACATGAATGAATGGTTTATAAGACCTGTCACTTAACCTGTGTACCTGTTTAGCCGCAAGTTCTTTGCCGGTACCATTTTCACCGGTTATCAATACCCTGCTTGATGTTGATGCTATCTTCTGAACCTGATCTTTCAGCCTCTTCATTTCTTCGCTGCTGCCAAGAAACTCAGCGTCAGCATCAAACTTCTTCTTCATGCTTTCATTTTCAGCAAGAAGTTTTTTGTAGTTTAAGCCATTCTGGATAGTAAGTTTTAGTCTGTCAACATCAAAAGGTTTGGCAATAAAATCATAAGCGCCAAGTTTCGTGGTCTGTACAGCGGTTTCTATGTTACCATGGCCTGAGATCATAATTATGATTGAACTTTGGTCAATTTTCCTTATTTCCTGAAGCACTTCTATACCATCCATTTTTGGCATACGTATATCCAGCAGGACTATATCAGGGTTCACTTCCTTAAATTTTTCTATTCCGGTAGGGCCGTTAAAAGCCTTTTCGATCCTGAATCCGTCATGCTCCAGTATCATTTTAAGGACATCAACAATTGCCTTATCATCTTCAATTATAAGTACAG
>JABFSP010000184.1 GCA_013140565.1 Ignavibacteria bacterium | reverse complement strand
GAGTTAAACCATTGATAATAATTGAGTATAAGAACAATTTTAGGGGTTTACTGCGCTGGAAAAGGTAAAACACAGCAAACTCAACAGCAATTGTTAGGAACAAAGCTGTAAAATAAGTCAGCATTCTATTTCTTCATTTTCCTGATGAGGACTATGGAAACAATTGCGACCAAAGCAAGCACGGGAATAATAATTAGAAGGTATGAACTGTATTTCTCTGTTGGAGAAACGATATCATCTTTAACTCCGCCTTTTGAATCTTTAGCATCAATAATGTTCTTCTGAGTATCTTTGTAAAGTGTCTTTGTGGATCTGATTATCATTGTATCAGCATCAATACTTTCTATACGGAACAATTCCTGCACATAGTAATATTTTGCGTCCCTATCGGCAAAAGAACTGCAGGTAATTTTTAACGAAGGAATGAATTTACTTTTTTTCATAAATTCACTCAGCTGAGCACTCCGGCTGTTATTATCACTTATTTGGTTAAGTGAATCAAATTTAAAACCATCAAAATCCTCGTTCTTGATCGCGTAAACAACAGGTGATCCAAATTTACACGGAAGTTCAATATTCATTGAGGATTTCAGAACACTTCCAAATATCATTGGTATACCATTGGAATTATTTATAGGGAATGCAACAAAGGTGTAACCGGGGAATGAATCTAAATTGGTTACTTCAAAACTGTAAGAGATCCTTTTCTTTCCATCGGGAAGGAGGTCGGCTTTAACAGAAGAGCCTAAAACAAACAACAGTAAAATTGTGATAATCAGATTGTTCATTTACCCTCCTTCACTTCAGGAAAAGATATTAATTTCAGTTTACGCTTGCATCATCAAAGCTTTCAAGCCAGCTATCTATAACACCCATAAATGACTTTAAGCATCCGTCTTCAAACGGAGAAACAAGATTTGCGGTGCTTACAAGTCCCAAAAATGACTGGCTGCCACCTGCTTTGCAAAGCCTTAAATAATCTACAAGTGCCTGCTCTCTGTTCTCATTGGATTTCTTCCAGAACTGGAATGCGCAGATCTGCGCCAGGCAGTAATCAATATAATAAAACGGACTCATATAAATATGTCTCTGCTGCTGCCATCTGCCGCCTTTTTCAAGGAATTCATTATTATCATAATCTATGTAAGGCAGGTATTTCTTTTCGATATCTAGCCACGCCTGGTTTCTTTCAGCTGGTGTTGCTTCAGGGTTATCATAAACCCAATGCTGGAATTCATCCACAGAAACACCGTATGGAATAAATATAACTGAACCTTTTAAATGTGAGTATTTGAATTTATCCGTCTGATCCTTAAAGAAGCAGTTCATCCACGGCCATGTTAAAAATTCCATGCTCATTGAGTGTATCTCGCAAGCCTCTGAAGTCGGGAAGAAATATTCGGGAATTTCAAAGTTACGGCTTGAGTATGCCTGGAATGCATGACCCGCTTCATGGGTCAATACTTCAATATCACCCATTGTGCCATTGAAATTTGAGAATATGAAAGGTGATTTATACTTTTCTATGAATGTGCAGTACCCGCCTGTATCTTTGCCTTTTTTGTTAACAAGGTCCATCATTTCATTATCAAGCATGAAATTAAAGAACTCGTTGGTTTCCGGTGATAACTCCGAATACATGTTCTTGGCGCAGCTTACTATCCAGTCAGGGGAGCCGTGCGGCTTGGCATTGCCTGATTTGTAATCAAGCGGCTGATCGTAATACTTAAATGATTCCAGCCCAAGCCTATTCTGCTGTTTTTGTTTCAGCTTCACGGCAATAGGAACAATTGTTTCAAGTACCTGGTCACGGAATTTCTTAACCATCTCAGCATTATAATCTGTTCTGCCCATTCTATCATAGCCCATCTGTATAAAATTCTTGTAGCCAAGCTTCTTGGCCATTCTTGCTCTTATCTTCACCAAATCATCGTACAGCCTGTCAAATTCTTCTGCGTTATCAGCAAAGAACTTCCATTTAGCTTCGTTTGCTGATTTTCTGAGTTCCCTGTCAGTTGATTCCATGTAAGGAATTAATCCCTGCAGATTCTTTTCTTCACCGTCAAAAAATATTTTAGCTGAAGCAAGGAGTTTTGAGTAATCTGTTCTTAATTCATTTTCTTTTTTTAAGTCTTCAAGTATTTCCGGTGAAAAGGTCCTTAAAGTAACTTCGGCAACATCAAACAGCTGTTTGCCCCATTTCTTTTCAAGCTCCGCACGGTATTTTGAATTTACTATTGCTGTGTAATATTTATGCACAAGTCCGTCAAATATAGGTGAATTTGCGTCATAAAAATTCTGTTCTTCTTCAAATTCTTTATCATTGGTATCAATAGAGTATTTTATACTCGCAATGGTTCCAAGTGTCTGGAATTCCATTCTGAGGTCATTGATATTCCTTATAAGTGCATCCTGTTCGTCAAAGCTTTCAGCTTTTTGAAATAAATTCACCAGGTGATCAAATTTCTCTGATATAACCGAAACGTTCGGGCGTTTGTATTCTATTTCACTGAATTTCATCTGTCTTAATTATAATTAAATTTTTTAAAAATAATAATCTCGTAATTTAATAAAGATTACAATTAATTTATATAGAAAAGTTAAGATTTTTTGTAGTATGTTCGGTTAATGTTAAGCCTTACCGCCTGACTGCCTTTTCTGCGCGGAAAGCACTGACTTCCTTAACCTGATATTCTTTGGTGTAACTTCAACTATTTCATCATCGTTTATGAACTCGATCGCTTTTTCAAGTGTCATTGGTGCAACGGGAGTCAATATGATACTCTCGTCCTTGCTTGATGCGCGCATATTGGAAAGCTTTTTGGGTTTGGTTGCGTTTACATTCAGGTCATTATCCCTGTTATGCTCGCCAACTATCATACCTTCGTATACCGATTCACCTGGTGAACAGAACAGCGTTCCGCGCGGCTCAAGGTTAAACAGCGCATATCCCGTGGTTTCGCCCTGCCTGTCTGATATCAGCGAACCGGTGGTTCTTATCGGGAAATCGCCGCGGTATTCTTCGTAGCTTTCGAGATATGAGTTCATAATACCGGTGCCTTTGGTATCGGTAAGGAATTCATTCCTGTAGCCTATCAAGCCGCGTGATGGGATAGTGAACTCAAGCCTAACCCTGCCGGTACCGTGGTTAACAAGATTAACCATTCTTCCCTTGCGCTGCGAAAGCTTATCAGTAACAACTCCAACAAAACTCTCTTCGCAATCTATGAATAAATGTTCGATCGGTTCAACTTTCCTTCCGTCTTTTTCTTTATATATTACATGCGGTCTGCCCACTGACATTTCGTAACCTTCCCTGCGCAGCGTTTCGATTAGAATTACCATCTGGAACTCGCCTCTGCCTTTTACTATAAAAGTATCCGAGTTTTCTGTTTCTTCTATCTTCAAAGCTACATTTCTCAATGTCTCTTTTATCAGTCTTTCCTTCAGCTTGGCTGACTGAACATACTTTCCATCTTTACCTGCAAACGGCGAAGTGTTGATACCAAATACCATAGATATCGTAGGCTCATCAACCATGATTCGTTTCAATGCTTTTGGGTTATCTTTGCTGCAGATAGTATCACCAATATGTACATCTTCTATTCCCGAAAGAATAGCAATTTCACCTGGTTCAGCGTTTTCAACTTCTTTAAGCTTTAATCCTTCATACACCTGCAGTTTGGTTATCTTAAGCGGTTTCTGCTTACCATCATCACCTATGCATACCAGTGAATCATTTATGTAAGCATTACCGTTGGCAACTCTGCCTATTGCAAGTCTGCCTATATAATCTGAGTAATCAAGATCTGATACAAGGATCTGAAGCGGCTCATTTTCATCATATTGGGGTCCCGGTATCATTTCGATTATCTTATCAAATAGCGGCGCAAGATCCGTTCCCTTGCCATCAAGCGTAGTTTGAGCAATACCTTCTCTGCCTATAGCGTAGAGTATAGGGAATTCGATCTGCTCTTCAGTCGCATCAAGATCCATGAACAAATTATAAATTTCATCCAGCACTTCTTTTGCGCGTGCGTCTTTTCTGTCAATTTTATTTATCAGAACAATTATTTTTTTATCTGAAGTTAACGCTTTCTTTAAAACAAACCTTGTCTGCGGAAGCGGTCCTTCGGAAGCATCAACAAGCAGGATTGCGCCGTCAACCATCATTAATGCACGTTCTACTTCGCCGCCAAAATCCGCGTGACCCGGTGTATCAAGTATATTGATCTTAACGCCATTCCATAATACCGAACAATTCTTTGCTGATATTGTGATGCCGCGCTCGCGCTCAAGGTCCATATTATCCATTACCCTGTCGGCTACTTCCTGGTTTTCGCGGAACATACCGCTTTGCCTGAACATATGATCTACAAGTGTGGTTTTACCATGATCAACGTGAGCTATTATAGCAATATTACGTATCTTTTCATTTTGAACAAGTTTCTTCAAGTTATTTCCTGTTTCTTTGTTTAATTGTAAATTTTTGAGTGATATTTGCGTCTAAATTGGGGAATTTCAGGTAAGAAAATCTATAATTTTTGACTTACGAAGATACTAATAAATTTTGTAAAAATACAGCCAAAAATCCCATTATTGCACTGTTTTTAGGCTATTCCCTTGACATTTCAAAATTAACATATTATATTTATATAAGTGCTTATATATATTAATTACATACTATGGAATTTTTAAAACAATTGGGCGAAGTTGCATTTGGTACCAGATTAAGACTATTAACTGACCGTTTCATTCAGGATGGGGCTAAGATATACCAGAAACAAAACATAGATTTTGAACCTAGATGGTTCACGATGTTTTACTTATTGAGCCAGAGATCGCCGCTTACTATTACAGAGATCACAGCTGAACTTGGGTACACTCAGCCCGCTGTTACGCAAATCGCAAATATCCTGGTTAAAAAGGGACTGGTTAAAGTAATTAAAGATAAGACCGATACCCGCAAAAGGCTTCTGGCACTTTCACCAAAAGGACTTGATATGATAAGCGAGCTTAAACCTGTTTGGCAGGGATTTGAAAACGCAGTAAAAGATCTTTTTACCGAAACAGGTTTTGATATGATGTTCATAATCAGCAAGCTTGAAAATGCGCTTGATGAAAAGGATATGTATCACAGGATAAGCGAAAAGATAAAACAGGAACAGTTCGATAAAATTGAAATATTGGGTTACAAACCTGAGTACAAGGACTTATTCAGGGACCTTAACTACGAATGGCTGAACAAATATTTCACAATTGAAAATGAAGATAAAGTACTTTTACTCAATCCGGAAGAAGAAATTATTGCCAAAGGCGGTGAAGTAATTTTTGCTTCACATAAAAATAACATAGTTGGTACTGCTGCGCTGCTGAAATATCGGGATGATGAATACGAACTTGCAAAAATGGCTGTTACAGAAAAAGTTCAAGGCAGGCAAATAGGTAAAAAGCTTGCTGAAGAGATCATCAGGCTGGCAAAAGAGAAAAATGCTAAAGTTTTATTTCTTGAAACAAATGCAAAACTTACAGCAGCAATGAAACTATACAAAAAACTTGGATTCATACTGACAGAAAACCACAATTCCAAGTACGCCCGTTCAACTATCAAAATGGAATTAAAACTGAATTAACATTGCAACCTTATCATTTGATGAAACGTCATATTATTATATAAT
>JABFSP010000225.1 GCA_013140565.1 Ignavibacteria bacterium | reverse complement strand
TTTCCGGACTGGCAGTGGAATGGAGGCAAAACTGTTCATCATTGCAGTCAATCGGAACTTGGACCTGGTACTCATTTTGTTTTAAAACGGTTAAAAGCAAATACAGAACAGTCAAGAGGCGAATATGACGGAACAAGTAACCAATGGCATGCAGATAATGAAGGCGCATGGTACGTAAAGCCCAGAATAAGAATAAATCCAACTTTCGCAAAAAATTATCCCAATACAGAAATATGCAAAGTTTACGTTATTAAAGAGAATGGAACGAATAAAATTCAACCTGTAACAATTCTGGCAGGGAATTTTCTTGTTGATCCTAATTTTGAATATGATGGAAGATATCTTGAAGAATTTAATTTTGATTATCCATTGCAGGGAACACCCAGAGGCGTTTCTTTTCCAGGCGCGTTAAATACAACTGCGGATAGCTGGTGGTGCAAGGCGCGCGGGACAAGGCCATTGGCACAGGAAACAGAAAACTTTAACCATGCAGATATAAAAATTGAATGGCTTGATAACTGCGATATGTGGATTGATTATGTGAAGGTGGAAAATGAAGTGGCAAATAGACTGTTAAAAGGTAGCGATCCGGATTTTGAACAATGGATATTAGATGAAGTAAACGCCGTAAAAGACCCGCCGCCGGGGGTGACTGAACCTGTAGTTTATAATTTTTACATAGAGCTGTTTGAATATAACAACATACCCTGCATGGCATATGTAAATCAGAAAATAAAGCAGTATTCCGGCGGCAAAATAGGCTTTATGGCGGATTTACTTACCTTTTACCAATCCCATTTGTCATGGGGAGAGCTTGGTACAATTGTAACTCCTGAAAAACTTAAACGTAACTTTTATGATGTCACCGGCTTTGACCAGGTATTTATCGGTGACCCGTATCCTCTTATTGCAAACAAACCTTCAGGCTGCAGAGGCACTGAACCGCAATATAGTTTAATACCAAATACTTTCGGTGTTACACCAACCGTTTCAAGCTTGTTTGCACTTGCTTCCCCTCAAAATTATGACGCGTGGCTACAGGGTTTGCTGGATACAACGTGCATACTTTATGAAGGTGGACAGTTCCCAGCAAATTCATTATTCCTTGTTGGGGATTTCAGGTATCTTATGCAGAATGGGAACCAGGTTTCCGCTCAGACCAATAAGCCATTTATAGCAATGCTTCAGGCGCATCAATGGAATCTGAACGGAGAAATTGACAGGGAGCCCACAAATGAAGAGCAGAACCTGATGACAAATGAAGCTGTTTCGTACGGAGCAAAAGGAATTATTTTCTGGGGTTGGGGTTCATTCCATGACCAAAGTGCTCCTGATTGTAAATACTGCCTTGGGATTACGGGTGAAAACGGTCTGCCAAGGCAGCAAAATGTGTACGGTCAGCAGAAATGGGACGAGTTCAAAAAAATAACGGAACGACTTGAAAAATGGGGACCGACACTGATGAAATTTAAGAATGATGAAATAAAATCATATATATACAGATATCCTGAACAAAGAAGCCAGATTTGGGGGTGTGTAAAAGATGTTTATACTTATATCCCTAATTGCCCGGAAACAGATTATAACAATACTCCCGAACCCGAAAATAACAGGTTCATTCAACTTGCAACCTTTGATGAATTGGACTGGACGTCAGATGTAAACGAAAGACATTTCATGATAGTTAATAAAAGATGTTCACCGCACACACAGACTGATTGTGGAGGATTACGGAGAGTAAAAGTAAAACTGGGGGATTTTAATTTTCCCGCGACAAGCGGTTTTTTAAGATTCAGGAATCTGAATTTAATTGACGTTGAAACCGGAAATATTGTCACTACTTTTGATAAACATCAAAATAACAGTTATCCTATTATTGATCTTGGCTGGTTTGAACCGGGTGAGGGTAAACTATATAAAATTGTACCAACATTGTTATCGGGCGGTACACTGGTAGCTGATGAAGATCTGAATTTAACACCATCTCAATACCACGTAAACAATTATGATGTAACAGGAACGGTTTACAGTAATGGACATTTAGTCGTTTTTGATAATCCAATGACTCTAAATTTTGCTGAAAACACAGGCTGGGTACTGGAAAACTCATTCGTAAGATTGGGAGATGATAGTGATTATGGTATAATGCAGGGTAAAGATGGAGCTAAATGGAATGGAATTTCTGTAATAAATTGCAGTGTTTTTGTTTCTAAGGCTTTAATTTACAAGGATATTAAGGATGGGAATTATGCTGTAAATTTAACTAATCCGTCTTTTGCTGAGTTTTATTATTGTACTTTTGATAATAACTCAGGCAATTCAATTTCAGGCGGTATCAATATTAATAGTAATCTTTCCTCTAATCCCATGAATTTAGTTACCAATTGTAACTTCAATATGGGACAGAGTAACATGCAGGGTATTAATATAATATCAAGCCCTTTTGCTTCAAGAATTATTTTCGATTATGTTAATATTAACAGAACTTATGCAAGCTCATCAATTGGTATATTTTTGGATGGTTGTACAGGAACAATTAAGAACAGTTATATTAATCAGCCTTTTCAGGATCTGATAGCCGTAAATTCAAATTTGGATCTTTACAGAAATCAATTTTATAGCTCTGAACCGGTTTATGGAACTGCTTACAGCTATATTAATATGGCTCCCTCTATAAACATACTGCTTGCGGGTAATAATACCATTGGTAATGGTTATAGAAATCTTATAGTTTTAAATTCCCGGTTTAATCTTTTTAACGGTGGTAATTCTTTCAATGTTGCAACAGCAAACGATAAACATTTGCTAGGGTACTTTCCTCTGGATGACGATATTTCTGGTATTGATGTATCAGGGAATTGTTTTTATGTGAATAGTTCAGCCACGAACCCTCTGCATTATATTACAATGGGTTCCGGCGGCCAACAGCTTAATGTGCTGTATAGCGGAGGCAATAACTGCTTTAATCAGCAGGGTGATGTAGCCTTTATCTCAAATCCTAATTCCGGCGAATACAGCGATACTGTATTTTATACTAATATGCAAAATCTGCAGGTTGGACCTGCTGTATTATTGCTTCAGAACATAAGTATAAATTCCAGAAAAAAACAATACGATAGTGTTGTTACTCAGGCAACGTATTATTTAACAAACTATGCAGATTCTATAGGAAGCATAGAAGCTGTTGAGGAATTGTTCTATGCCACAGTTGAAATTGATGAGAACGGCAATAAAATTTCTCTTTTAAAAACAAAGTATGAAGAACTAATATTGAATAATCCTGAAAATATTAATTTATGCAATATGCTTTTTTATTACATACAAAAATGTAAGGTTGCATTAGGCGAATTCAATTCAGCATTAAGCGGATTACAGCAAATAATAAATCAAAACCCTTATAGCTATGAAGGATTAATAGCCAGTTGGGACTATATGTCTGCTTATTTACTTGATAGTTCTGGTGGCAGTGGAGGAGAAGCTGGTGACATTAGGGAAAATGGAGATGATATCAAAATTAGAGATGATTTTGACAAGGATAGATTTAATGAAGATCAACGAAATTCAATTAAGCAAAGTATTATTAATGTTCTGCAAAGTACAAAAAAAGATCAGGATGATGAAGTTATTATACTAAAGCAAAAGGAAACAGAAGGCGATAAAGAAGCAGGGCAAAAATTGAAAATTAAACAGGCACTCAATGATGCAGTAAAGGTTAAAAGACCAAGAGATGAATCTGAATATGTAAAGTTTGTTGAAAATGATATTAAAAAAGTATTTGGTGTTGGTGAAACGAGAAATGACCCAAGTAATAATAGTTCAAATATTCCACGGGTATTTAAATTATCACAGAACTATCCCAACCCGTTTAACCCCGTAACCAAAATAAATTATGATCTGCCGAAAGATTCAAAGATAAATATCGTAATTTATGATATACTGGGCAGAGAAGTTAAACGGCTTGTGAACAATGAACTTAAAACCGCAGGTTCATATATTGTGGATTTTAATGCTTCAAACTATGCCAGCGGAGTTTACTTCTACCGAATAGAAGCAGAAGAACCCAATGGCAATAAATTTGTTGATAGCAAGAAGATGGTGCTTCTGAAGTAATTATTATTCAAACATTTTCATCATTATATTTGAAGGGAACGAAATAAATTTCGTTCCCATTTAATTTTATATGCAAGCAAATCTGCCTGAAATATTAACGGTATCAGAGCTTAATTCCTATATCAAGATCTTAATTGAAGAGAATTTTAAGTTCGTGCATCTAATTGGCGAAATATCCAATTTCAAAATTCACACGCAATCGGGTCATTATTACTTTACCATCAAAGATGAAAGCTCACAGATAAATGCCGTGATGTGGAAGACCCGCAATCAGTCATTGCTTTTTACCCCGGAAGACGGAATGCAGGTTGTGGTAAAAGGCAGAGTGACGGTCTACCCCGCACGGGGGAATTACCAGGTCGATGTATGGGAGATCAAACCCCAGGGTGCAGGTGAGCTGCAATACAGGTTTGAGCAGCTTAAACAAAAGCTATTCGAAGAAGGCTTGTTTGATGAAGAACATAAGAAGCCTTTGCCAAAGTATCCCCAAAATGTTGTAATGATAACCTCAAAAACGGGAGCGGTGCTGCAGGATTTTATCAATATCACAAAGCGCAGATATCCGTTACTTAATATTTATTTATATCCCGTGAGTGTACAAGGTGTAACAGCAGCAAGTTCGGTGATTGAGGCGTTGAGCGAAATTCCAAGGCTGGTTAAGAGCAAAAAGCTGCCTGAAATTGATATAATAGTCATAGCTCGTGGCGGGGGATCAATTGAGGACTTATGGCCGTTTAATGATGAAATGCTTGCCAGGGCGGTTTTTGAGAGTAAAATACCTATCGTAAGTGCCGTTGGACACGAAGTTGACTTCACAATTTGCGATTTTGTGGCTGATTTGAGGGCTCCAACCCCCTCAGCTGCCGCTGAGATAATAACTCCGGATATCAGAGAGTTAATTGAAAATCTTGACAAATTTTCGTATTTTTGTAGAAGTTTTGTCCAAGCAAAGCTGGATGGTTATAGAAATTCCATAAGAGAAATTGAAGGCAGCTACTATTTTAATCGCCCGAAGGATATTATCTATAATTTTTACCAGAAACTTGATGATTTTTCAAAAAGTATAACCAATATTACCAATAACAGGGTTAACGGATTGAAAAATGAGATAAAATTTTACAAAAAAACGTTACATCATATATCACCTGATAATAATCTTAAAAAAGGCTATGCCATAATTAAGAAAAAAGTTGATATTGATGAAATGAGACTGCAATTTGATTTCGATAAAATAGTAACACGCGCTTCAAATCTGAAAAAGGATGAAGAAGTTGAAATTAAGTTTTACGATAATAAAAAGAACGCAAGGATAATTTAGCTTTAATGGCACAGAAAAAAGCAAAAAGTGAAAGCACATTCGAAGATTCATTTTCGAGACTTGAAAAAATTCTTGAACAGCTTGAAGGCGATGACTGCACACTTGAAGATACAATAAAGCTTTATGAAGAAGGGCTTGGATTAACAAAAGTCTGCTACGATAAGCTTAATAACGCCGAATTGCGTATAAAAGAAATAAACAAGGCTGCAAAAAGCACTGAAATAAAAGATTACAAAGCGTGATTTTTTGTTAAGCATAAAAATAT